>JALVWI010000043.1 GCA_027038335.1 Campylobacterales bacterium
AAATTTTTATATACAATGGCTAGGTAGCATCGCTCTTTATCTTTTACTTAAGATACTAACCTAATTTTTGCTTTATCAAATCATTTACCACTTTTGGATTGGCCTTGCCATTTGCAGCTTTTAAAACTTGACCCACAAAAAAACCAAAAAGTTTTTTATTGCCCTCTTTGTATTTGGCAACATTTTCCGGAAATTTGGCTATGATTTTATCGATAATAGGCTCGAGTTTTACAGGGTCACTTATCTGAACTAAATCTTTCTCTTTTACTATCTCTTTTGGACTTTTTTGGGTTTTTATCATTTCTTCAAAAACTTGCTTTGATATTTTATTTGAGATTGTCTCATCTTCAAGCATTTGGACTAATTGGGCTATCTCTTTGGCTCCAAAATTTAAAGCTTTAGATACTTTTAACTCTCTAGCCACCTCATTTGCTATAATATTTGCTATGCTTATAGGAGCATTTATCATAGATAAAACCTCTTCAAAGAGTTTTGAGAGTTGCTTGTCTCTTGCTAAAGTGTTGGCAATTTCTGTATTTAATTTCAAATCATTTTTAAAATGCTCAAAAAGCTTTTTCTCATCTTCACTCATTGGTGTTACTTCACCATCAACTTGTCTCTTTTTTATCTCTTTTTTTGGTATAAGTTGTTTTGGAGTTTTTTTATTTTTTTTACTCCAAGAGTCTTTTAGTCCTACAATTTTATTAAATACAGGATTTTCTTCACTATAATCAACCGGATCTTTGTAAAAATACCCTTTTCTTTCAAACTGGAATCTTTTATATTCTTTGTCATTTATCACAGCAGGTTCAACAAAAGCATTTTTTATAATTTTTAGAGAGTTTGGATTGATATCCTCTATACCTTTTGGAAATTCGCTTAAAAAAAGCCTATCATACACTCTAACTTCGATCTTTTTTGCCTCTTTTTGGCTTACCCATTGGATAGCACTTTTGACTTTTATACCACTTTTGTCCTGTCCGCTTTTTGACTCGGGATAGTATCTGGCTTTTATCTCTATGATATTGCCGTTTTTATCTTTTATCACCTCTTCGCATGAGATGATATAGGCATGTTTGAGTCTAACGGGTTGAGAAGGAGTCAGACGATAGTAACCTTTTGGAGGATTTTCTTCAAAGTCATCTTTTTCTATATATATAGTTTTAGAAAACGGAACTTTTCTACTGCCCTCTTTTGCTACATCTTTTGGATAGTATGAAGCCTCTATCTCTTCACTTCCTTCATAGTTTATTATAGTAACTTTTAGCGGATCAAGTACACACATTACCCTAGGAGCTTTTTTGTTTAAGTCATCTCTTATGCAAAACTCAAGCTGTGATACATCTACAACCGAGTTTGCTTTGGCTACACCTATCTGCTCACAAAAGTTTAAAACAGCCTCAGGTGTATAGCCTCTTCTTTTTAACCCTGCAACAGTAGGCATCCTAGGATCATCCCAGCCGTTTACTACTTTTTTTTCGACAAGTTCTAAAAGCTTTCTTTTACTCATAACTGTATAGTTCATATCAAGTCTTGCAAATTCATATTGATATGGTCTTGGCGGTTCAAGCTCAAGAGTATCTAGTATCCAGTCATAAAGTTCACGATTGTTTTCAAACTCAAGTGTACAAATGGAGTGAGTTACACCCTCAAGATAGTCAGATAAAGGGTGAGCAAAGTCATACATAGGATAGATGCACCACTCATCTTTTGTCCTAAAGTGATAAGCGTGTCTTATGCGATACAAAAGTGGATCTCTCATCTTCATATTTGAAGCACTCATATCTATCTTTGCTCTTAGTATATGTTCACCGTCTTTAAATTCACCTCTTCTCATTCTCTCAAAAAGTTCAAGATTTTCCTCTATGCTTCTATCGGCATATTTGCTTCTTTTTCCGGCACTAGTAACAGTTCCTCTATACTCTTTTATCTCATCTTCATTTAAACTATCTACATAAGCTTTATCCATTTTGATAAGCTTTTTTGCATACTCATAAAGCTTTGGAAAATAATCTGAAGTATAATAAACTTTTTTATCCCAGCTAAACCCTAGCCACTTAACAGCATCTTTTAATGCTTCAACATAAACAGTATCCTCTTTAGTAGGATCCGTATCATCCATCCTCAGGTTGCATCTACCGTTAAAATCTCTAGCAATTCCAAAGTTTATATATATAGACTTAGCATGTCCTATATGAGGAAACCCGTTAGGCTCCGGCGGAAATCTTGTAACCACTTCTTTGTATTTGCCTAATTTTAAGTCATTTTCCACTATCAAATGTAAAAAATCTTTACTCTTATTCACTCTTTTTCCACCTTATACTTAAGATAATTTAACTCAGATTACTGCTCAATAATATGGTATAAAAATTTTAAACTCCATAGCAATCTTATAAAAGAAGAAATTATAGCAATATTTTGCTTAATAGATAAAGTTTTATTTTTTTAGATATAAACTTAAGATTTTAACAAGTCCGCCAAACTCTGCAAAGGTGGTTTGCCTTCTAATATTTCATAAACTTCATTTGCTATCGGGGTATATACTCCCTCTTTGGATGAGATATTTTTTACGGCATAGGTTGTAGCTACTCCTTCGGCGACCTCTCCTAGTTTTTGGAGTATATTTTCTAGTGTATTGCCTAGAGCTAGATACTTCCCTACTCTATAATTTCTTGAAAGTTCACTACTTGCTGTTAAAAACAGATCACCCGAACCGCTAAGTCCTAAAAAAGTATCTTTTTCTGCTCCGAAATATACACCAAATCTGCTCATTTCAACCAAACCTCTTGAAATTAGACTTGCTCTAGCATTATTTCCAAGTTGTAGCCCATCACACACTCCGCTTGCAATAGCAAGTATATTTTTGTATGCACCTGCCACCTCGGCACCTATAACATCATCATTGTGATAAGTTTTGATAAAACTTGGAAAAAATTGTTCAAACTCTTTTGCGGTATTTAAAGATTGGGAACTTATAACAAGAGCTGTTGGAAGTTTTTTTATAACTTCTGAAGCAAAGGATGGACCTGATATAAAAGCTAAGTTTTTGCTAGGAACAAATTCTGCAAATATTTCATTTAAAAATTTTCCGCTTTTAGCTTCAATTCCCTTGGAAGCAACTAAAACCTTTTGTCCTTTATATTTGAAATGATTTCTCATCCATTCTTTAGAATGTTGAGCAGAAAGAGCAAAAACTATATATTTTTTATCCAATACCGTTTTATAATCTGTAAAATTTTTTATATCTCTTCTTGTTCTTGAAGTGATGTATGAATGATAATTTTCTAAAAAAGAAAAATGAAGTGCCTGTCCCCACTTACCGGCTCCTATAACACCTATATCATTCATGATTTTGTCCTTCTATCGTACTTTGAAGCAATTTCTCTTTAAAGCTATCAAGATCATCTTTTATCCCGATAAGCAAAAGTATATCTTTGGCATCTATTTTATGATTTACTCCCCTTGTGGCAAAAATAAACTTATCAGCAAATTCAACATCAACTAAACCCAAAAGAATGATATTATAATCCTTTTTCAAATCTATTTCATTGATAAATTTACCATCCAAAAATGAATTTTCAGGAACTTCAATCTCAACAAAGTCTATCTCAGAGTTAAAATAAAGTATATCTTCAATAGCTTCGATCATAACAGGATTTTTAAGTAAATGATATATATTTTGTGCAGTTGCATCAAGAGTATTGAGTATGCCTCTTACACCTGCTAGTTCAAGCTTTTGTTCACTATCTTTAGACTGGCATATAGAGATAAGGTCTATATTGCTATCAATTGATTTCATAGTGATACAAAGATATATATTTTCTTCATCATTTTCCATAGCACAAAAGACATGATCAAAACTATATGAAACTAGTATGCTTACTATATCCTCATCATTTTCTATATCTATCAAATAAGCTTTATGTCCATTTTTTAAGGCTTTACTTATGCTATCTTTATCATTGTCTGCAATAACAACTTGATAGTTGCTACTTTGTAGTGCATTTGCTATCTTTTCACCATATTTTTTGTATCCAAAAAGTAATATGTTATCTTTTGTTTCTTGCATGTTTTATACTGCTTTTTTTCATAATATTTTTAAAATTTGCTATTGAAATACTATATCCCAATAGTACCAATATATCACCCTCTTTTAGCTTAAAATCATCTTTAGGATTGAAAATAAACTCTCTTTTTGCATTTATCTTTCTTGAAACTCCTAGCAATATAAGTCTATAAGAAGCTATATCTACATCTTTTATAGTTTTACCTACTATTGAAAAATCAGCAAATATCTCCACCTGTTCACATCTTGCATTTCTTTTCCCTGAAAGTATGCTGTTTATAGCTTCTGTTGCTAGAGGTTTATCTACAAGTGTTCCAACTAGCATAGAAGCCATATTGGCTGCAGAAATGATTTTATCAACTCCTGCTAATTTTAACTTTTTATATGAATATTTGCGTCTCATTCTTGAGATCAACATAACATCTTTTGACAAACTTCTTACACTTAATGAAATAAATATATTTTGTATATCATCTTGAGCCAAAGTTATAACTGCCATTGCTTTTTTGCTTACTTGCAAATCTATAAGTACATTTTTACTACTAGCATCAGCTTTAAAGCCAAGATAACCGTCGGTTATGGCTTGATCAACTTTTTGTGCATCATTATCTATAATGATAAAATTATCCCCTGCTTTTTTAAGTCTTGCAGCCAATAATTCTGCTAAATGACTATAACCGCATATAAGATAGTAATTGGAAAATCTATTTATTAAACTTTTTATCTTTTCCGATCTTAACTCTTCATTTTTTTCATTAAAAGCAGAAACAATGATAGAAGTTGATAAAGCTATCAAACCTATACCTACAAAAACGATAACAGCCGCTATACTTCTTCCTTCATTACTTACAGGTACGATATCACCGTATCCTACGGAAGTTATAGTTATCAGCGACCAGTAAAAAGCATCATAAATTGTTTTAATATTTGGATTGATATGTTCTTCAAAAACATATATACTTACTCCAGAAATAAATATGAGAAAAATAAAAATAAAAATTATCATAAAAAGTTCTGATTTTTTTGAGATCAATATTTTCATAAAATGTGTCATATAGTTTGAATATCTAAGTAGCTTAAAAGCTCTAAAAAGTACAAAAATTCTAAGTATTCTAAGTTCTCTAAAACTTGGTAGTATTGCCAAAAGATCTATGATAGCTAAAGGTGAAATAATATATTCTATCTTTTTAGATATTATTTCTTTTGCTACTTTTAGTGTTTCAAAGCGTTTGTCTAAAAAAAGACTATTTTGAAACTCTTCTATGATAATTTTATGAATATCATTATAAACCCAAACTCTTAAGATATATTCAACTATAAAAAATCCGGTAACGATATAAAGATCATAAAAAATGATCCAATGTTCCAATGGATGCTTGACTTCATCAATGATGATAATAACACTAGATACAATTAAAAAAACCATAAAATAGTTGAAATATCTACTATATTTATAGTTATAGTCTTCAAGTACTTTTTTTGTAAATGATTTTACCGTATTATATTTTTTAGATTCATCTAAAAAAAATGAAAAATCAACCAATGCTTTGGTTAGCTTATTCAAGTAAGCTTCTCCTTAAGAAGTTGATTGATCTTAGCGGGATTGGCTTTGCCACGGCTAGCCTTCATACATTGCCCGACAAAAAAGCCCAAAAGTTTATCTTTTCCTGCTCTATACTCTTCAACTTTATCTTGGTTATTTTTAAGTATTTCATCTATGATAACAAGCAAAGCTCCTTCATCACTAACTTGTTTAAGCCCTAACTTTTCAATAACGCTATCAACCTCTTCATCATTTTCCATCAAATAATCAAGTACATCTTTACCGGCTTTTCCACTTATAGTATTATCCTCTATCCTTTTAATAAGAGCTGAAAGTTTTTTTGCATCCACAGGAGAGGTTTCAAGGCTTAATCCATTTTTTAACCTTCCTAAAAGTTCAACTGTAAGCCATATTACGCTATTCTTGGCACTTGCTCCCTCACTTATCATCTCTTCAAAAAAGTTTGCCATCAACAAAGACGAAGTGATGACAGCAGCATCATACTCTTTTATCTTATACTCTTTTATATATCTCTCTTTTTTTTCATCTGGAAGTTCAGGTATCTCTTTACCCTCTTCAAGCATTTTATCATCTAAAATAACCGGCAAAAGATCCGGTTCAGGAAAATATCTATATTCATCGCTATCTTCCTTGCCTCTCATGCTTCTTGTAGTTCCAGACGGTAAATCAAAAAGTCTTGTTTCTTGAACCACCTCTTTCTCATACACACCGTCCTCCCAAGCTTCTATCTGCCTTTGTATCTCATACTCCAAAGCTTTTTGGATAAATTTAAAAGAGTTCATATTTTTTATCTCTACTCTAGTATAAAGTTTCTCATCACCTTTTGGTCTTATAGAGACATTTACATCACATCTAAAAGAACCCTCTTGCATATTGGCATCACTTATATCTAAATATCTAACTATAGAATGGAGTTTTTTAAGATACTTTATAGCTTCATCTATGCTTCTTATGTCCGGCTCACTTACTATCTCAAGTAGTGGTGTACCTGCTCTATTTAAGTCAACTTTACTATATCCCTCTTCATGTATATTTTTTCCGGCATCTTCTTCCAAATGAGCTCTAGTTATGCCTATTCTTTTTTGACTTCCATCTTCAAAATCTATAAAAAGTTCACCATTTTCAACAATAGGTATCTCAAACTGGCTTATCTGATATCCTTTTGGTAAATCAGGATAAAAGTAATTTTTTCTGTTAAATACTGACTTTTTATGTACAGTGGCATTAACAGCATATCCAAAATTGATAGCCTTTTTCACAGCTTCTTTGTTTAAAACCGGCAAAGCTCCCGGAAGCCCCAAACAAACCGGACAAACATTTGTATTTGCTTTTTCTCCAAAAGATGTCGCACACGAGCAAAATATCTTAGTTTTTGTATTTAATTGAATATGTACTTCCAAGCCGATAACAACTTCAAACATTATAAACCTTTATATAAAATAGTATAAGATTTTATCATCTTTTTCTTTTAAAGGTGATAAAAAATGAAAAATGAAAAATGAAAAATGAAAATCTAGGATTAGAAATTAATTATTTTTTAATTCTTGGAGTATGCTTTGTAAAAGTTTTGTTTGTTTTTCTGCTTGAGTAAGTTTTCTCATCTCTATATTTATAAGCTCAAAAAAACTCACAAAGACAAGACCTACAAATGCACCGAAAATTCCTGAAAAAAGTGCGTAAATAAAACCGTAAGAGAGTGTATGAAAAAAGAGATATAAAGAAATAATTATTACAAGTGCCCAAGAGGCACCTTGTAATAAACTTATAATAAATTGTGTTAAATTTTTACTCATTAGATAGTTTCATGCTCTCCACTGACAGTTACAGCTCCCGCAAGATATACATAAGTTAATATCATAAATATAAAAGTTTGCAAAATAGCAGAAAAACTCATCAATGCAAAACCCGGAAGCGGTGCTACCCATGGTGCTAACATCAAAAGAACCGCTACAAAAAGATCATCACCTTTTATATTTCCAAAAAGTCTAAATGATAAAGATATGATTCTAGAAAGATGCGATACTATCTCTATAGGAAACATAAGAGGGGCTAAGATGGGTACTGGACCCATAAAATGAGCGAAGTAATGAACCACGCCATTTTTCTTTATACCTTCATAATTATAATATAAAAATACTATAACAGCAAGAGTTAAAGTCATGTTGATATTGCCTGAAGGAGGCTCAAAACCGGGAATGATCTCCATAAGGTTTGACACAAATATAAATAGACCTAAAGTTGCTACCAAGGGAAGATATTTTTTGGCAAGTTTTTTACCTATGACATCCGTCCCCATTGCTATAACACCTTGCAGATATGCCTCCATAACATTTTGCAAACCTTTCGGTACTATTTGTAAAGATAATGTTGCACTTTTTGCCAAAAAAAATACAATAAGTGCAGATAAAATAACATGCGAAGCAAAAAGATATGTGTGACTATGTCCAAATAGACCTAAAAAAGTAAAAACCTCATTCATTTCTTATATCCTCAAAAATAAAAGTTAAATGAATTTTATCAAAAAATCATTTAATACTTCTTTAAACTATTCCTTCTTGACCTAAACGATAAAGTGCAAAATCATACTTTATAGGATCATTTTTATCAAATTCTTTTAATTTTTGTGTCAGAAGTATTACTGATTTGAAATCATAACTTTTTCTATTTAAAAGTCCCAATTTCCGAGAAACACGAAAAGTATGGGTATCCAAAGGAATTAACAAAGAACTTTTATCTACCTTACTCCAAAGACCGAGGTCATGCCCTTTATCTCTTACCATCCATCTTAGATACATATTCCATCTTTTATATGGAGAGTTTATTTTACCACTTGGAATCTTACCTATCAAAAACTCATATCCTCTTGATCTATATGGATTGGTATCATATATCAAAGCAATAATCTCTTTTAAACCGTCCAATATATTTTGATCTTTTTGATATCCTTTTAAAAAAATATTTTCTAAAATATAATTTTTTTTAATTTTACCCAAAGTTATAAAAAACTCTTGAACATCTTTGCTTGATTGAAATCTATAATAATTATTTTTCATCTCTTTTTCTATATCATCTTTACTCTTATCAAGTAGTAAAAAATTGAGCCTAGATAAAAACTTGACTATTTGATGGGCATTTCCGTAGGCAAAAAGAGCACAAATTAGTGAAATATACTCATCTTTATATCTTTGAGCAACAACAAGAGGATCTGGTCTTTCAAAAGAAAATTCATCATCTCTTTGTCGCTTTTTTAACTCACTATCTAAAAGTTTTTTCACATCAATATCAGACACTGAAACTCTCTTTTTGATTTGTTTTATGTTGCAAATAATCTGATATATTTACAAGTGAGAAAATAACTAAAAAGATGCAAAGTCCGGGAAAAAAACTGACCCACCAAGCTATGTCTATCACCTCTTTTCCTTCATTTAGTATAGTTCCCCAGCTCATTTGAGGCGGAGTTATCCCGATGCCTAAAAAACTAAGACCGCTTTCAGCAAGTATTGCACCGCCTATTCCAAAAGTAAAACTTATAAAAAATATAGGAGTTAACAAAGGAACAAAATACTTGAAAATAATTTTTACATTACTCACTTTTGCAAGTTTTAGTATCTTTATATAGGGTTTTGAAGCTATCTCAAAACTCTCACTTCGTATCATTCTTGCCATTCCCATCCATCCTGTTATAGATATAACAAAAATAAGAACCCAAATAGACGCATTTATATAGCTTACAAGTGCCAAAAGTAGGAAAAATGTAGGAAAAGTTAAAAACAGATCAATTATCACTACTAAAATCTTATCACTATTTTTTTGAAAAAAACCGGCACTAATTCCTACCGCTAGACCTATTAAACTTGTGATAATAGAACTTGTCAAACCTATATCAAGTGATACTTTACCACCTTTTATAACTCTAGCAAGGATATCTCTTCCTAGCCTGTCAGTTCCAAACGGATGTGAAAAACTCGGAGCTAATAAGATAGCATTTTTATGTATAAGATATGGTGACACATTATAAATATAGCCACCTAGATAAATGATAATCATAAGTGCTATCAATAAAAATATACTAATATAAGGAAACTTTACCATAACGGTAATTTTACCATATTTTTATTGTTTTATCGATAAAAGTGATTGTAGCATTTTGTCTATGGTAGTTATTATTTTAGCATTTGCACTATATGCAGTTTGATATTTTAAAAGATTTGCCAACTCTTCATCTATGTTTACTCCGCTTATGGATTGTTGTTCTTGGTTTACCGCATTGAAAATCGCCTCAGAAGTTTGTTGGTTTCTACCACTTGTTTCAGTATCAATAGCAATCTTACCGGTAATATTTCTATAAAATCCATCAGGAGTATCCTCTACAACAACTCCATTGCCATATTTAAATTCGATATTGTGATATTGAAGTTGTAGCATTTGATTTGCTACTTGATTATCACCGTCAACCGGATTTTTATATGCATTTATCTTGGTAGGATCATTTATAAAATTATGTTTCAATGAAATATTTGAAGCATTTTCTCCTGTTAAAAAAGAACTTATACCGGTAGCTCCGGCAAAATTTGTACCATTATCCTCTATAGCAATTTTATAATTATGCAATCCTTTTGGCTGAATAGAAAGTATATGTCCGCTTGTAGAGTAAACTGCAGTAAAATAATCATCAAAATCATTTGTTGAATTATTATCATCATTATCATCAGTATTGCTATTTAATTGGCTTACTATACTATCACTACCGTCATCCATGGTTGTATTATCATCTATAGTTATACTTTTTTTACCTATTTCATTTCCATCACTATCATACATTATAACATCAAAGTTACCTTTTTTTATATTATAATCACTTTTTGTCAATGAAATATTTGCATCTAAATTTAGCTGAGGAGTTTCCATCGTACTTACGGCACTTTGAGCATAAATAGAGTTAGTTTTTTCAATAAAACCTTTTGCAAAAGTATCCAATGAATCAATATAACTCTGTATCTTTCCATCTTCTGGATATGATGTTTTTTCATCTATTGTTCTACCTCTTAGATCTAAAATAGCACCTATTTTTCCACCATGAATTTTTTGTCCTATATCAACTCTACTATCATCTTGACTTTTATAATAAACTGAATAATATGCACTTTTATTGCCTTTATTATCAAGTACGATAGGGTGAAAACTAGCTCCATCTACAAAAGATTCACCGGAAATATTGAGATAATACTCCTTACCACCGTCAGTTAAATTTCTATCAATACTTATATCACTTTGCATATCACCTTTAAAAACTGAAAAATCAAGCAATTTTGACAAAGCTAGTTCAAGCTTATCTCGTTCATCTCGTAAATCATTTGCATGATTATTTTTTATAGATTCCACATTTCCTATCTTTGCATTGAGATCAGCGATCTTTTTCCCTATAGAGTTTACTTCGTCTATACTTATCTTTAACTGTGCGTTTAAGGCATCTTGTGTTGACCTTACTCTTCGTCTTGTATCTTTTATATTATCCAAAAATGTTGTAGCATTTTGTGCCAAATCTGTCTTAATAGCAGAACTTGTAGGATTTGAAGCAAGAGAATTCCAAGCATTAAAATAGTTTTTCATGTCATTTTGTAACCCTACTCCATCAGTATCCGGAAAAACTTTTGCAACTTCTTCTAAATTTTGCTTTGAAAAGTTATTGTATTCAAGAGTTGACGAACTATCTCTCAATCTTCCAAAAACAAATTCATTATGTATTCTTGTAACAGAAACAAATTTTGCACCTCTTCCAATATCGCCCGGAGTTGTATGTAAAGGTGTTTGAGCTCTCGTGACTGCTCTTTGTCTAGTATAATCTTCTGTATTAGCATTTGCTATATTTTGGCTGACTGTTCCCATTTGAAGTTGAGAAACATTAAGCCCTGTATATCCGGTATCTAGCGTATTAAAAAGACTCATTACACACTCACTTGTAATAATGAAAAACTTTTTGGATTTATTTTTTTATAATTTTCCATCTCTGTGGGGAATATCTTATCAAATAAAGATGTATAAAATTCGTTGACCACAACAACAAGTTTAGCATATTCTTTGTTTACTCTATGTAACTCTTGAAGCTTTATTTTAAGTATTTCAAGATTTTCTTGTTCACTATCACTTAACAATTCAGAAAGTTCTTTGTTGTCATTTTTTTTCATAAGTTTTACCAATTCATTATCAAGTAAAGATTTTTGACTTTCAAATATTTCTATAATTTCATCTTTGATCTTTGTTCTTTGATAAATAGCATCATTATTTGCTTGTTTAATATCTTCTATATCATTTAATGTAAATGTTATCAAGTCTTCTATATTTTTAATAGAACTTTTTAAGTAGTGATTTATCATATTTGTCTCCCATATTTGGCAAGACAGAGAGTTAAAGTAGAGTGTCAGCTATCTTGTTTGCAGTTTTGTTTAGGTCTATTTTATATACACCTGCTTCTATACTTTTTTTGATATTCTCAACTTTACTCTCTTGCTTGCTTTTTATATTTTTATTTTGAACCTCTTGTTTGTCATTATTATTGGAAATCTTATAATTGTTAATTACCGAGTTTCCAACATTTACATTTGAAATCATCTTCTATCCTTTGCGAGTTTGTTTTGTACTTGCTCATATATCGACGATTTCAATTTTTTTTTAACCTCTGTTTTTTAAAAATTTAAACAACAATTCACTAAAACCGAATCTTCCACTTAATTTATTGCTCAAAGCATCATTATACATAGATCTATATATATCATCGCCTGCCCCTTTGGGAAAAAGTAAATGATCTGACTTTATGGAAACATCCAAAACTTTTTTTATAAAAAATGCTTCAAATTTATCAGTTTGTTCTTTAAGCTTCGTATCATTATCATTTTTAATGATCTTAGGTACACTGTTTAAACTGTCTAAAGCTATATAGTTATCTATTTTCATACCAATCCCTTTAACTAAATAATTTCCACATCAGCTCTTATAGCCCCTGCTCTTTTAATACTTTCTATGATAGAAATAATATCTTTTGGCTTTGCTCCAAGTTTTTGTAATGCTCTAGTTAGATTTGAAATAGTTACATTATCTTTTTGCATATTTACACTAAAATTTTTTGTATTGATTGCAACTTTTTTACCTATTGTTATACTATTTTTATCATTAGACAGTTTATTTACAGGCGATATTTGTATGGTGATATCTTTATGTGTTATTACAACAGGATCAATTTTGATACCTACTCCTGCTACGATAGTGCCGGTTCTCTCGTCAATAACTATCTTTTCATCCGGTTTATAGGCAATATTAGTTTCAAGTATTTTTGCCATAAATGATATAACACTCATATCGTTAGGTTTTTTAAGGTTGATAGTTTTAGGATCTATAGCAACAGCAACCTTTTTATCAAATTCAGAATTTAATTTTTTTTCAACCTGCATAGCGGTTTGAAAACTTGAGTGTTTTAATGCAAGTTTTAAATATTTTTTATCATATATATCATATGCAACATTTCTTTCTACCAAAGCTCCGTCCAAAATAGTTCCTGCTGTAGGATGATTTAATTCACCTCTTCCTCTTCCGTTCTTACCGCCGATACTAAGTGAACCTTGAGCTAAAGCATATATCTTTCCGTCAACACCTTTTAAAGGAGTTATTAAAAGTGTACCTCCTTCAAGTGATTTTGCATCACCTATGGATGATACAATCACATTAAGCTTATCACCCTGTCTTGCAAAGGGAGGAAGTTTGGCTGTTACTATGACTGCTGCTATATTTTTTGACTTAATATCTTTTGGATCTATTTTTACATTAACTGTTTGAAGGAGATTTGAAAGTGATCTTACTGTAAAAGCTGAAGTTGTACCATCACCGGTACCGTTAAGTCCTACTACAAGTCCATATCCTATGAGCTGATTGTTTCTTACACCTACAACACTTGCTATATCTTTTATCTTTTCTGCATATATAAACGATACAATTAGTAGTAATATAAATACTATCTTCTTCAACCTAAATCCTTCAAATGGAACTATTTAGGCTGAAGCAAATACTATTCCAAAAAGTAACTTATCGTTGTTTTTCCAAATTTCCTACTTTTTTTAAGTTTATAAGAGGATAATTTTTTTGGTAATTTTATGGAGCTTATATGTTCTATAGCTATCATTTCGCAAAGATTGGTTGGTATTTTTTCAATCAATTCAAAAGTTTTTTCATAGATTTCATCCATGCCGTCTCTTATGTGAAACGGAGGATCAAAATAAAAATAACTTTTATCATTTATAAACTTTAAAATATTATCAAACTTCACAAAACTATCACCGTTTACAGCTATACAATCTTTTTCATTGAAATTTTTAATATTTTGCAAAAGAATTTTATAAGCTTCTTTATCCTTTTCTATAAAATATACTTTTTTTGCACCTCTGCTTAAAGCTTCCAATCCTATCGAACCGCTACCCGCAAAGACTTCTATAAAATTTTTACCTATTATTTCAAATTGGATAGTATTGAAAAATGACTCTTTTATAATGGATTTTGTACTTCTTGTAGTGGTAAGCGAGGGCAATAAAATTTTTTTGCCTTTGTATTTGCCACTATTTATGGTAGTATAAAGACTATTCTTCATAAAAATCTCTAATAGTTTTAATAAGATTTTCTCTAAAATCTAAAGTTAATTTATCTATTTTTCTCTCAAGTTTCCATAGATTATTTTTTTGGTAATTGTCACCTTGTATATTTTTTTTATTAAATTTTTTTTGATATATATTTTGCAAATCCACTAGCAAGGATGATTTGGAAAAAGGTATCTTTATATCAGCATCTTTTGATGAACTTATTATCACAAGCGGTTTATCTATATCTCTTTTTCTGTCACTTAATACTATTTCGCAATGTTTATAAGAGGAGAGATAATCTCTTAAAAAAGCTTCAAGTGAATTTTGCAACAATAACGAATCACACATAATAGAGATTTTCAACACTAAACCTTTTAGCAAAATTTTTCATATTGTACCAAAAAATATTAAAGTTTATAATTTAATGGACGATTTAGTGATAAGCAATCAAATGAGGAGTTAAAAATGGATATATTTAACGCTGTAAGTAAACAAATAGATTCTGTACAAAGTTATAGTCCAGACTATAACAAAACATCAAATATTCAAAAAAGACAAGAAATTTCACAAAATCGGACTACAACAAGTAGTGAGGTAAAAAATAAACAAGACAAAAAAGAGATACAACAACATTTAAATAATACTGTTAAAAAATTGAATGATCAAATGAGTTCGCTAAATATCAATATTAAATTTGGCTTCAACGACAAAATAGATACAATGTTTGTTGATGTTACAGAAAGAAGCACAGGAAGACTCATCAGAAAGATACCTTCTGAAGAGACTATGAAGCTTGCAGAAAAAATGAAAGAAATCATAGGTATGATTTTTGATAAGAAAGGATAAATGATGGCTGATTTTGGTGCTTTAAGTAGTTTGGGACTTGGTAGTCAAGGTGCATTAAACTATGATATTATTGATAAATTAAAAAAAGCTGATCAAGATGCTATCATTAAACCGATAGATTCAAAGATTACCGTAGATAAAAATAGAGAGGATGCACTTGCAAAACTTACTACACTTTTAGCAACCCTAAAAGGTTCTGCTAGTACACTATCTTATGATAATATTTACTCCAAGGTTGCTGTAAATACAGACGGAACATCAGCAACAGCAACTGTTGCAGACGGTACTAGTTCTCAAACAATAAATCTAGATGTTACAAATATAGCTACAAATGATGTTCAAGAATCAAAAGCTTTCAATAAAGAAACTAGTACTTTCACAGATGAAGCTGATACATTAGACTTCAAACTTGCAAGTGGAGAATCTTTTAGTGTTGATGTTGATGAAAATACTACTATTGCTCAGCTTAGAGATATGATAAATAATAAATCCAATGGGACAATGAGTGCATCTATACTAAATGTTGGTGGCGATGATCCGTATAAGCTTATTTTGAAATCAACTAAAACAGGTGCAGATAATGCCATCACAGTATCATCAGACGGTCATGCAGATGATGATCTTGGACTTAGCAGTGTAAGTGCTGCACAAGATGCTAGCTTTACCTACAATGGTGTTAGCATCACTAGAAGTACAAATGATATAAATGATCTTGCAGTAGGTGTTGATATAAAACTTATTGATAGTGGAAAAACAACTATAAAAATTTCTCAAAATACAGATAGTATTAAAGATACTGTTAATTCATTTATATCAGCTTATAATGACTTGATGGACAATCTTGATGAAAATACCAAATATGATTCTACTACGAAACAGCAAGGTATCTTTCAAGGAGTCAGTCAGATAAGAGGTATTAAATATGATATAAATGATACTGTATTTAGTTATGATTCAAAAGGAGTCTCTCTAGCTGATTTTGGTATTACGCAAAATAGTGCAGGACATTTAGAGCTTGATGAATCAAAATTTGAAAACAAATTACAAACTGATCCTAATGCTGTCAAAGATTTCTTTAAAGGTGGAACAGATACACATCCTAAAGATGGTCTATTTGTTAAACTCAATAAAAAATTGCAATCTATCTTTATGGATAGTTACAGTGAAATAAAACTATACAAAAACTACCTTGATGATGATATAAAGGCTTTAACAGATCAAAAAAATACACAGACAAAGCAGCTTGATAACAAGTACAATATACTTGCTAAAAAATTTGCTGCTTATGATAGTATCATTGCAACTTTCAATTCCCAATCACAATCTTTGCAAATGCAAATACAGGGTTTTTTAAATAAAAAATAATAAAAGGATATAAGATGAGAACAAATTTAGCTTATAATGAATATACACAAAATAATATATCCATAGAATCAAAAGAGAAACTTATAGAAATGCTTTATGAGGGAATACTTAGATTTAACTTCCAAGCAAAAAAGGCTATAAGAGAAAAAAATTATGAGAAAAAATCTTATTGGATAAATAGATCTGTTGATATCTTTATAGAGTTGATCAACTCTATAAATTTTGACGGAGGTGAAGTTGCACAATATCTAAATGGACTTTATTTGTATCAAATACAACTTCTATCATCTGCAAATGCAAAAAACTCCATAGAGGATCTAGATAGTGTAAACAATGTGGTAAAAGGTTTACTTGAAGCTTGGAGAGAAATAAATGCAAAAAAAGAGTTGGATTAGTAAACTTAAATTATC
>JALVWI010000044.1 GCA_027038335.1 Campylobacterales bacterium
TGTTTTTATGCTTGTCCTGCTGTTGCGGTAAATGAAGACTATCTAGGACCTGCTGCACTTTTAAAAGCCTTTAGATTTAATGCTGATGTAAGAGATAATGCCAGAGGTGAAAGACTTGATATAGTCAATGAAGAAGGTTCTGGAGTCTGGGACTGTGTCAAATGCTATGAATGTGCGGAAGCTTGCCCTAAAGAATTATCACCTATAAGCAAGATAACAAAACTTCACAACCAAATCTTTGAAGACGGTAAAGCTATAAGCAATGTAGCAACAAGACATGCTGTGGGATTTAAATCATCCATCAAAAAACATGGTATTTTAGATGAGGGTGAGCTTGTAAGATATAGCGAAGGAAATATCGGAGTACTAAAACATTTACCTGAAGCTTATGAAATGTGGAAAAAAGGAAAGATTGTAATGCCGTGGAATATGCCGAAATCAAAAAATATGGATGAGATAAAAAAACTTGTTGATATCGCATCTACAGTTGACTTTTAAGGAGTACTAAAAATGAAACAGTTGAAATATGCACTATATACCGGATGTACAGCAAAAGAGAGTACCCCTGAACTTTTAAAATCAACGATGGCAGTAGCTGAGGCTTTGGGTATTGAACTTATTATTCTTGAAGAAGCTAGTTGCTGCGGGGCTAGTCACCTACAAGATTTTGATGACTTTTTGTCTTTGACTTTAAATGCTAGAAATATTTGCTATGCAGAAAAACTAGGGCTTACTTTAGTAACGATTTGTAATACTTGCCAATTAAATACTTCTATGACTAAAGAGAGACTAGATAGTGATGAAAAACTCAAAGAGAAAGTAAACTCAAAACTTAAAGAAGTTGGACTTGAGTATAAAGGAAATGTTGATGTAAAACATTTTTTATATGCTATTATAGATGATATAGGGGTTGAAGAGATAGCAAAAAGGGTTAAAAGACCATTGAAAGATATAAATATTGCACCATTTTACGGATGTCATAACATCAGACCTAGCTCTTTACAAACTAAAAATAACGGCAATGAAAATCCTTATGTTCCTGACTCTATAGAAAGACTCATAAATGCCCTTGGCGGCAATGCCATAGACTATGAACACAAAAATAAATGTTGCGGTTTTCATGTGGAACTTCAAGCTCCAAAAACTGCCAATAGACTTTCAGGTAATGCTATGACGGATGCTATGGATAATAATGCAGATGTGGTTGTAACTCCTTGTCCTTTATGCCACTTAAGACTTGATGTGCAACAACACAATATCTCCAAAGAGATAGGAAGAGATGTGGATATGCCTATTTTACATTTACCTCAAATGATTGGACTAGCTTTAGGGCTTTCTCCAAAAGATTTAGGACTTGAGCACAATATAAGCGAGATAACTTTTGTTTAATCGAATATAAATAGGATAGTTTATATCCTATTTATATCTCGTATGTAAGAAACAATTAGATACAATGCTATTACAATTTAACAAGAGGAGTTTAATATGCCAAAAATAAATAGATATGTTGACATAGATACAGTTGAGAGAGAAGCTAAGAAAGATTATATAGATAGACACTCTCCATTTATCCATTGTGCCGATAGTGCAAAAAGTGATGAAGTTTTTGAAGTAACAGTAAAAGTAGGAAATGAATATACTCATCCGGATGATTTTGATCATTATATAGCAAGTGTTGCACTTTACAACAAAGAAACACTTCTAGCTAAGTCTGACTTTATGGCAGGAATGCTTGGCGGTCAAGGTGAGAAAGGTCATGCTGAAGTTACATTTAGAATCAAACCTCAAGGTAATAAAATGACTTTGGTAGCTCAAAGTTACTGCACAAAACATGGTGTTTGGGAAAGTGATCCAAAAGTCGTAGAAGTAACAAAATAACCTTTAATCCCCTCAAGTTTTACGAGGGGATTATCTGTCTCAGTATGAATAAACTTAAAAAATTACATATACTAAATACTCTTCATATATACAAATCACTAGGTTTGAAATATATTGATGATATTCAAGATATAGATCAAAACAATAATTCCATAAAATCTCTTCCAAATAATTTAAACGACCTTGAAAATATTGTTCAAAGTTGTTATCTTTGCCAACTTTCTAAAACCAGAAAAAATGTAGTCTTTGGCGAAGGAGATACAAATGCTGATATAATGTTTATAGGAGAAGGTCCCGGAGCAAATGAGGATATGACAGGAAAGCCTTTTGTTGGTAGAGCAGGTGAACTTTTAACAAAAATTATAGAAAATGTTTTAAGCATCAAAAGAGAGCAAGTTTACATTGCCAACATAGTAAAATGCAGACCTCCAAACAACAGAGTTCCAACATCGCAAGAGGTAGAATCTTGTATTCCATATCTTTTAAAACAGATAAACCTTATAAAACCTAAGATAATAATAACACTCGGAGCAACCGCATACAATAATCTCACAAATGACAAAACACCCATATCTAAAATCAGAGGAGAAGTTTTACCTTTTGGAGATGCCAAACTGATCCCTACCTTTCATCCAAGCTTTTTACTAAGAAATCCTTCTGCCAAAAAATATGTTTTTGCAGATATGAAAAAAGTCAAAAAAATAAACGATGAAAGTTTAAGAGCTTAGGATTTAGGTTTTAGATTTAGAATAAACTATCAACCAACGACTAATCACCAATTACAAATTAAGATTTTCTAAGGTATAATAATACTATATCTTTAAATGGAGAATTTTTTGAGGCTATTTTTAACATTTATTTTTATAGTTGTTGTTTCTGTGGCAAAAAGTTTGTATCTTTCTACACTACCGCTTCCTAAAACAACCATAATAAACTTAAATATTGAAGAGTGTGATGCCCAATGCCTCGAAGAATATCTAAAAAATGGTGAAGTTTTCTCTTTTTTATCCAATTATAAGCAAATGCCAAATGACACAAACTTAACAAAAGAGTATGAAACTCTAAGGATAAAATTCAATATTTACAAATTTAATCAAACTAAAACAATAAAGATAGCTTTAATGGTACCTAAAGATATAATAGGTAGATACACCATAAGCACAACCAATTCGATATTGTCTTATCTTTTAAAAAAGAAAGTAAATTTTGATTTTGAATTATTTAATTCTAATGATGAAAAAATAGAAAATATCAAAAATTGCATAGAAAAGATAGAAAGTAATGGTTTTAACTTTGTTATAGCACCTTATACATCTGAAGGTGTAAACAATTTATTGTCCATAGATACTAATCTCATTTTTTATATCCCTACTATCAATAAAAATGAAGTATCAACACAAAAAACAAATTTTATCTTCGGAGGAATTGACTATAAAAAACAGATAGAAAAGCTTCTTATGTTGACTAACAACAAGATAGTTATCTTTGCAGATGAAAGTAATATGGGCTATAAACTAAGTAGTTATATAGAAAATAGTAATAAACAGATAGTATATAAGAAAATAATTCCACAAAAATTGACTAAATTTAGATCTTTCATAAAGTACAATAGAAAACTCAATGATAGCTCTGTTTTTTTAAACACTCCTCTTATAAAAACTTCCCTTTTAGCTTCACAATTTAGATTTTATAAGATAAAACCTTATGCTCTATTTTCAACACAAATCAATTACAATCCCCTACTCTTGAACCTTACTCAATACGGAGATAGAAAAAATATGTACATAGCAAATTCCATAGGAGATAGTAATGATAAACTTGTTGCTATCAATAAACTTTTAGATAACAATATAGTTTTTAATTGGATAAATTACTCGACATCCATAGGAATTGATTATATTTATACACTATATTTTGACGGTAATTCTAAAAGGTTGTTTAATGAAAATATTATAGACAACCAAGTCCAATACAGCATAAATATATCAAAACCGACAAAGTCTGCTTTTAAAAGCATCACTATATTTAATCAATCAGACTAAAAACTATTTATCATTTGTAAAAAATTATCATTCATTTTAAAAGGTTTTCCATTTTTAATATAAACTAATTTAACTTTCATATAAAAAATCTTTTCATCTTTTTCGTTATAAATCTCTTGAAGTAAAATCAAACTTATCTTTGTAATAGAAAGAACTTGTGTTTTTACACTTAAAAGCTCACCTAAAGTAGCACTTTTTAGATAGTGAGCCTCCAAATC
>JALVWI010000045.1 GCA_027038335.1 Campylobacterales bacterium
TTTATTTTATAAGCTCTATTATCTAAAACTTTTAACAGCTTCTACCATATTTTTAAGACTAGGTTTTACCTCTTCCCATTTTCTAGTTTTTAAACCGCAATCAGGATTGATCCACAACTGCTTTTTCGGTAAAACTTCCAAAAGTTTTGAAATTTGCTCTTTTATCTCATCAACACTTGGAATTCTTGGAGAATGTATATCATAAACTCCCGGACCTATCTCTTTTTGATATCCTACTTCTTTAAAAACTTTCAAAAGCCTATTACCGCTTCTTGAAGTCTCTATGGTAATTACATCTGCATCCATATCTTCTATGGTTTGAATAATATCATTAAAGTCGCTGTAACACATATGGGTATGTATCTGAGTTTTTGCTTTGGCTACTGATGTAGATATCTTAAAGCTTTCAACCGCCCATTTTTCATACTCTTTTATTTTAGAACTTCTTAGAGGATATCCTTCTTTAAAAGCTGCTTCATCAACTTGTATGATTTTTATACCTGCCTTTTGAAGATCATCTATCTCATCAGCTATCGCTAAAGCTATCTCTTTTGCCGTAATACTTTTAGGCTGATCATCTCTTACAAAAGACCAATTTAGTATAGTTACAGGACCGGTGAGCATACCTTTAACAACTTTTTGTGTTTTACTTTGGGCATACTTTATCCACTCTACTGTCATTGGAGCTTCTCTAGAAACATTTCCGTATAGCAAAGGAGGTTTCACACATCTACTACCATAACTTTGTACCCAGCCGTTTGTAGAAAATGCAAATCCTTCCAAAAGTTCACCAAAATACTCTACCATATCATTTCTTTCAGGTTCGCCGTGCACTAAAACATCTAGCTCTATCTCTTCCTGAAAAGAGATACACTCATCAATATAATTTTTTATAAATTTATTGTATTCCTCTTTTGAAATAATTTGATTTTTATACTCTCTTCTTACTCTTCTAAGTGTAGTTGTTTGAGGAAAAGAGCCTATGGTAGTAGTAGGCAAAACTGGGAGATTTAGAACTTCTTTTTGTAATTTTATTCTTTTTTCAAAAGGCAAATCTCTATCAAAACTTTTTACACTCTTGATTCTTTGTTTTACTACATCATTATGAATTTTATCTGAAATAGCTCTAAAGTGTACTGCCCTTCTATTTTTTGCCAAAAATTCTTTTTCTTTCTCATTGAGAGAATTTTCACCCTCAAAGTAAATTTTAGCTGTGATGCTAAGCTCATCAAGCTTTTCGACCGCAAAGCTTAGCCACTCTTTTATATCTTTGTTTAACTTCTTCTCATATTTTAAAGTAAATGGAACATGCAAAAGAGAACAGCTTGTAGAGACTATAAGTTTCTCTTTTGAGACAATACTAGATATATATCTTAATAACTCTATCTTTTCATCTATGTTACTCACCCATACATTTCTTCCGTCAATTACTCCTGCTATTAGAGTTTTGTTGCTTTTTTTAATATCTTCTAAAATTTCTTGATTTTTTTTACCATATACAAAATCAAGTCCTAAAGCCCATATATCAGTATGACATAAAACTTTAACAGCTTCACAAGAGTGCTCAAAGTATGTTGCTACTGCTATTTTTACATTTTTAGAGATATTTGATAGCTTACTGTAAGCAATCTTTAAAAGTGACAATTCTTTAGGAGTTATATCTTTGGCAAACAAAGGTTCATCAAACTGCACTATTACTTCATTATCAAATGTTGAAATCTCTTTTATTAACTCTTCATAAACTGACAACAATTTGTCAAATACATCAAATTTATCTTCAAAATCAACAGCCTTAGCAAATGCAATATATGTAACTATACCTACAAGATTTATTTTAGTATTGATACCCTCATTTTTGGCTTCAAAATACTCCTCTTTTATCTTGGAAATATTTAGCTTATAGCTATCGTTTTTTGAAAGTTCAGGCACTATATAGTGATAATTTGTATTTAGCCACTTTGTCATTGACATTGCAACTCTTTTTTTATCACCCCTTGCCATAGCAAAATATCTCTCAAGCGAATTATTTATATCTTGAAATCTTTTCGGAATAGCTCCTAAAGTTACGCTCATATCAAGCATATTATCATAAAGTGAAAAATCATTACTACTTATATAAGAAATAGATGCTTTTTTCTGATAATTCCAATGTCTTTTTTTTAGCATAGAGGCAACATTCAACAGTTCCTCCACCTTTATATCTCCCGACCAATAGCTTTCTAAAGCTTTTTTTAATTCTCTTTGCTCTCCGATTCTTGGAAAGCCTATAACCCAATTTTTTGGCATAGCAATATCCTTTGTAATAATAAAATTATAATAATTTGTTAAATTGTTTGTGATTGAAATTAGAAAAATTGTGGAGGAGCTATGCCTGTAAGTCTGTAACTATAGCTTTCGCAGTTACAATGAGGTTTTCCAAGATTTTTAGTGAGCCTTAGCACAAGCGAACACTTTCTTTTAAAAATACAGTTACAATGCAGTGGATTTTTAACATTTAACAACGCAAAGATAACTTGTACTACTCTTTTCACCTAAAATCCTAACTTTTTTCGTATTATATCATAATTTTTTAGTATGTAAAATCTCTTCAACTAAAACTGTTGCATAAGAGCCTTTTGGTAGAAAAAAAGATATCTCATACCAAGCCTCCTCTTTTTTATAAGCTTGAGTTAAAATTTCAGGAAATATCCAAGCAAATCTTCTTGAGCCATTCATTTTATTTATAACACTTTCACATTCGGCTATAAAATCTTTTTCAATTATTCCCGCCATATCATTTGCTCTAATTATTTTTTTACCGGGCAAAGCTCCTGTGATCGTTAACTCTCTTTTTTCAAATCTCTGTATTTCTGAGTTTATTTCAAGGCATTCAAACACTTTTCCGTAAGGATAGTGATGTAGTATATCTCCTAAAAACATCTTAAAAAAAATAGGTTGATTTTTGATGTTTGCTATCATCTCTTTAGGATATATAAAAAGTAATTCTAACTCTTTTAAACTAAATGATGCAAAAAGTTTACTTATCTCAACTCTTTTACTTAGCCATAAGTTAAATATATGGCTTTGATAAGCACTGATAAAAAAGTCTCTTTTCTTTCTACTTTTTATAAATTTTTTTCCAAATAGTATCTCTTTTCCTATCTTATAATTATTACCATCCAATCCAAATCTTTGATATCCAAAATAGTTAGGTAGCCCATTTTGCTCAATAATTCCTACTGCATTTTCTATCTTTTTAGCATCTACTAAGCTTACTTTTTTAAATCTTATGTAAAATTTATTACCTTTTAAATGACCTATTCTTATCTTATTGTTATGATAAAATGTTTCTAAGATTTTAATATTTTGGGATTGGATATTTTTTATCTTATTTTCATATTTTTTATACACACTGATATATTGGGTAGTAACTCCATCTTTATCTTTAAGTCCTGCATATCCTATATCTTTTACTTTGCACCCTACTCTCTCACTTATCTTTTGTACCAATTCCCATGTAGTCATATCTTTTTTTCTTATTTTTAGTATCAAATGTTCTCCATTTCCACTAAATTCATACAAAGGAATTTCTTCAACTACAAAATCACGACTATTTTTACTAAAATACGCATTTATCGGAGAATGAGAAGTATAATAAAGTCTATTCATTATCTTCCTCTACACTATCTTTTACAATCACTCTAAAAAGAGCTCCCTCATCATAGTTTTTCACTTCAAGTTTACCGTTACAATGATCTTCTACTATTATTTTACTCATATAAAGCCCTAATCCTGTGCCGTCTTTTTTGCTTTTAGTCGAGAAATAAGGATCAAAGATCTTTGGCATTATCTCTGGCGGTACTCCTCCTGCATTATCTAAAATTTCAAGTATATAACTACCCTCTTTTTCATAAGTTTTTATAATGATTTTTGGATCTTTTATCTCTTTTTCTATCAAAATATCTTCAGCATTTTTTATCAAATTTAAGATAACTTGTTTTAGCTCATTAGCATAAGATACAAAAGTACTGTGGGAATCTAGTTTGGTTATAATTTTTATTTTATTATTATCTAAAGATGGTTTTACTATATTAAATGTTGCGTTTATAATCGTATCAAAGTTAGTGCTATCTTGCTTTTTATC
>JALVWI010000046.1 GCA_027038335.1 Campylobacterales bacterium
ATTTGGCTTATTTTTATAATTTCATCAAGTTTTTTCTTTGCCCTACCGCTGTCTATAGCATCTTTTGCCATCTCAATTCCTTCTTTTATATCTCTTGCCTTACCGTCAACATACAAAGCAACACCGGCATTTAAAAGAACTATATCTCTTTTTGCACCCTCTTCTTTTCCCTCTAGTATATTTCTTGTAATGAAAGCATTTTCTTTAGCACTACCGCCTTTTATAGCATTTTTTGGTGCAAGTTTGAAACCGTAATGTTCAGGATCTATGATAAAATCTTTTGTATGATTATCTTTTAAGAGTGTAGCATAAGTAATATCACAGATACTTATCTCATCAAGTCCATCTCTACTACTTACAGCTATAGCACTCTTTGTATCAAGCATACTCAAAGCTGCAACGATCCTATTTAAAAATTCATCACTAAACACCCCTATAAGATACTTCTTTGCTCCTGCGGGATTGGTAAGCGGTCCTAAGATATTGAAAATTGTCCTATGAGATAAACTTTTTCTAACAGGCATGATATACTTCATGGCCGGGTGGTGGTTGATAGCAAATAAAAAAGTAAACCCGCACTCTTGGAGCATATTGGTTTGTGCTTGGATATCGAGGCTTAGATTTATCCCTAGTGCTTCAAGCATATCTGCACTTCCGCTATGGCTTGTAATGGCTCTATTTCCATGTTTTGCCACAGCACATCCAAGAGACGGTAAAAGTAAAGCAACAGTTGTTGAGATATTGAAACTATTACTTTTATCCCCACCTGTTCCAACTATATCTATGAGTCTATCTTTTAACTCTTCATCTATGTCAAGTTTTATAGAGTGTTCTCGCATTACTGCCGTTGCCGCTGCAATCTCTTCAGCACTCTCTCCTTTTTCATAAAGCTCAACCAAAAAATCCTTAGCTTCCTCAGCTTCCATTTTACCTTCAAAAAGCTTTTCAAATCTCTCTTTTGTTTGTTTAAACATTTTTTAACCTCACATATTCATCTTTTTTACTTTTTGGGATACTTTTTGTCGTAGGTATTTGCAAAACTTCATACATAAAAGTTTTATCAAGATATTTTATCTCTATGGTATCACCCACTTTTACATCTTTTGCCGGTTTTGCAACTTTGCCGTTTATACTAACAACTCCACTTTTACACATATCTTCAGATATAGCTCTTCTTTTTGTTATATTTACACTATTTAAAAATTTATCTACTCTCATGTGGGTATTTTATAAAAAGTTTATATAAAAATAGCTGAGAGCTTACGATACATAGTTTAGTATGACAAATTACGACTTTAAGCTTTTCTTGGATATAATTATAAAAATTTTATAAAAAGGTTTTAAAAATGGATTTTGCAAAAATTGTTTCCACCATCGAATCAGTTCAACACCCTGCCATCAATGCAAGTCTTACAACTTTAGGGATATTACAAAATATAGATATAATTCCCGAAAAAAATGAAGTAACCGCAACATTTGCATGGCCGTTTGACGGTATTCCTATAAGAGATATGCTTATAAATTCTGTCAGCAATTCTCTTAAACCATTAGGGGTCAATTTTACATTTGATGAAAAAATTATGGACGAAAATGAAAAACAAAAATTTTTACAAATAGAACAAGCCAACTGGAAAGGTATGTAAAATTAAGGAGTAAGTATTGAAAAAAGAAGTAAAAAAAGTAGTTTTAGCTTATAGCGGTGGGCTTGATACAAGTGTGATACTCAAATGGCTTCAAGATGAGTACAATGCGGAAGTTGTAACTTTTACAGCTGATATAGGACAAGGCGAAGAGGTAGAGCCCGCTAGAGAAAAAGCTTTGGCTCTTGGTATAAAGCCGGAAAATATCTTTATAGAGGATTTAAGAGAAGATTTTGTGAAAGATTATGTTTTTCCTATGTTTAGAGCAAATGCCATATATGAAGGAGAGTATCTTTTAGGAACTTCTATAGCCAGACCTCTTATAGCAAAAAGACAAGTTGAGATCGCTAAGTTAACCGGGGCTGATGCCGTAAGCCACGGAGCAACCGGAAAAGGAAATGATCAGGTAAGATTTGAGCTTGGTTATCTTAGTAAAAACCCTGACTTAACTGTCATAGCTCCTTGGAGAGAGTGGGATCTTAACAGTAGAGAAAAACTTCTCTCATACGCTGCAAAACATGGCATAAAGATAGAAGGACACGGCAAAAAGTCACCCTACTCTATGGATGCAAATTTACTTCATATCTCTTATGAAGGAGGCATACTTGAAGATCCTTTTGCAGAACCTGAAGAGAGTATGTGGAGATGGACAAATTCTATAGAGATGACACCTAATAAACCTGAATATATCGAGATAGAGTTTGAAAAAGGAGATCCTATATCTATCAATGGCGAAAAACTCTCTCCTGCAAATTTACTTAAAAAATTAAATGATTTAGGCGGTACTCACGGTATAGGAAGAGTTGATATAGTTGAAAATAGATTTGTCGGTATGAAAAGTAGAGGTTGCTATGAAACTCCGGGCGGAACAATTCTCCTAAAAGCTCATAGAGCTATAGAAAGTATCACACTTGATAGAGAAGCAGCTCATAGTAAAGATGAAATTATGCCAAAATATGCCACTATGGTTTATAACGGTTTTTGGTTTGCACCTGAAAGAGAAATGCTACAAGCTGCGATAGACAAAACACAAGAAAATGTAAACGGTACAGTCAAACTAAAACTTTTCAAAGGAAATGTTATAGTAGTCGGTAGAAAATCTCCAAATTCACTTTTTGATGCTGATTATTGCACATTTGAAGAAGATGAAGTTTATGATCAAAAAGATGCAGCAGGTTTTATTAAGCTTCAAGCATTAAGACTTATCATAGAGGGAAAAGTAAAAAAATAACTAAAATATGTAACTTAAAGAAGGAAATATGATGAAACTCTCATGTTTTAAAAACACAAATAATAATAAAAACCATGAGAGTTTTTCTTGCCGAAGACAAAGCTTTTGTAAGAGGGTGCAGCGAAGTAAAACTCCATAACAAAGTGAGGGACGATTGTAAAGGAGCTTTGCTTCTTGGAAAGGAGATTATGAGGTGAAAAAAGATAAAAAAAAAGTCTTAGTAACAGGTGGCGCAGGATATATAGGTAGTCATACTTTAGTAGAATTATCTGATGAAGGATATAATTTTATAGTATATGACAATCTTTCAAACTCTTCAAAAGAGGCTCTTAAAAGAGTTGAACAAATTATCCAAAAGCCTATTAAATTTATTGAGGGTGATATTAGAGATAAAGAAAAATTAGGAAGTATTTTTTCTACATTTGATATAGAAAGCGTGATCCATTTTGCGGGACTTAAAGCTGTGGGAGAATCAGTGGAAAAACCACTTGAATATTATGATAATAATGTTTGTGGAACTCGTTTGTTACTTGAAGTTATGAGTAAATTTAATTGCAAGAGCATAGTATTTAGCTCGTCTGCAACAGTTTACGGTGATCCTTCTGTCACTCCAATAAAAGAAGATTTTCCAACAGGAGCTACAACCAATCCTTACGGCAGAAGCAAGTATTTTATAGAAGAGATGTTAAAAGACTTGTACAAAAGTGACAATGATTGGAACATAGCTATTTTAAGATATTTTAACCCGGTAGGTGCTCACAAAAGCGGTCTCATAGGAGAAGATCCAAACGGTTTACCAAATAATCTTATGCCTTATATCTCTCAAGTAGCGGTAGGAAAGTTGGAATATCTAAGAGTTTTCGGAGATGATTATGACACAGTTGACGGAACGGGAGTAAGAGACTATATACATGTAGTTGACTTAGCTAAAGCTCATGTAAAAGCTCTTGAATATTTACAGAAAAACAGAGGACTCTTGATAACTAACTTAGGAACAGGTAAAGGATATAGCGTACTTGAAATGGTAAAAGCTTTTGAAAAAGCAAGCGGCAAAAAAATACCGTATAAAATAGTCCAAAGAAGAGCCGGAGATATTGCTAAATGCTATGCAGATCCCTCATTTGCTAAAAAAAGTTTAAACTGGGAAGCTAAAAAAGATATAAATGATATGTGCCAAGATAGCTGGAATTGGCAAAGCAAAAATCCAAACGGGTATA
>JALVWI010000047.1 GCA_027038335.1 Campylobacterales bacterium
ACTTCCTTGCAAAAACCTTCTTCTGGAGATTTCTACTTCCATAAGCTATCCTTATTATAAAATTATAGAAGTATTATACTATTATAAACATAAAAATCATTTTAATGCTATGAATGACTATTCATAAAGCTAAAAAACCGAAATGATGGGTTCTTTATTAAATTATAAGCCACTAATATATCCTAAATATTATAATAAAATTAAAAAAAATTTATAAATATATTACAAAATGTAACAAATTTATATTAAATTATATCCTTATATTATAAAAATTTTTGCAATAGATAATTATATAAAAATAAGTTATATTTATAGCTTATGATAATTATAATTTTAAATTATTTCTTCAATAAGTAATTGTGGAGTTATATATCCTCTGTAATAATTTTTTGAGACAGTAAAGATAGTATCAATTTTTGAACCTATATGAGCTTTTTTTAAAAAATTAAAATCAATAGATTCTAAAATTGCACTATTTGATTCTAGGATAAGTTTTTGATGGTTTTGCCCTTTTCCTAAAATTCTTGTTTTTTTTACTTTTGCATTTTTTATAAGAAAGTGGGGTTTTGGATTGCTTTGACCGTAAGGCTCAAAATTTTCTAAGATTTCTAATAGTTCAAAATCTATCTCTTTTGCATCAATTTCACCTAGTATCTCTTTTTTAGGTATAAATAAATCCTTTGAAAGTTTAGAGGCATACTCTCCAACTCTTTTTTTAAAATATACAAGCTTTTTTTCTTCTATGCTTAATCCCGCAGCACCTTTGTGTCCGCCGTATTTTATGATGCTTTCTTTGGCACACTCTATCAAAGAGAGTATATCTACCTCAGCGATACTTCTAGCACTTCCTTTAGCAATTCCATCTTGCACGCTAAATACAATAGCAGGCTTTTTAAATCTCCTAGCAAGTCTAGCAGCAACTATGCCTATGACACCCTCATGCCATCCTTCACCCCAAACTATGACGATGCTATCATCTTCATCAACACTCTTTAATGACAATTCAAAAAGTTCTCTTTCTATCTCTTTTCTTTGTTCATTTAAAGATATGATTTGCATAAGATACTCTCTAGCTTGAGAGAGTGTTTTGCTTTTTAAAAATTTAAAAGCTAACAATGCACTTTCAAGTCTGCCGGCACTATTGAGTAAGGGCGATAAAAGATAAGATATATCTTCGCTAACAAAATTATCTTTTCCAAACTGTTCCTTTATGGCTAAAATAGCAGCTCTTTTTGAAGAATTGAGCTCTTTTAATCCCCGTCTTACCAAAACTCTATTGAATTCTCTAAGCTCCATCATATCAGCTATGATAGCAATACTTAAAAGGTCGATGTAACTTAAAAGATCAAATTGTATATCCATTTCACCTTTTAAAGCAGCTACCAAATACCATGCAACTTGAGCTCCACATATCTCTTTGAAAGGAAAATTACACTCTTTTTGCTTTGGATTGATGATAGCATAAGCTTCCGGTATCTTTTTTGGGATATTGTGATGATCTGTTATGACAAGATCTATCCCCTTATCTTTACAAGCTTTAGCTGCTTCAATAGCTGAAATACCGTTATCCACAGTAATAACCAAAGTTGAATCAATCCTTTTTATTATATCTTTACTAACACCGTAACCGTCACTAAATCTATTTGGTATGATAACTTCCAACTCTTTTGTAAAATTTTCTAAAAAATCACTTAGTATAAATGATGATATAACCCCATCCACATCATAATCACCTACTATCGTAATCTTTTCTTTGCTGTTTATGGCAGATATGATTCTTTTGGTAGCCTTTTTTATATCTTTAAAAAGATAGGGAGAGGGTAAAGATGATAGCGTGGTATATGTATCATCTTTAAACCGCTCAGAAAGAATTTTTCTTATGTCATCTTTTTTAAGCAATTCAGCCATTATTTAAAGCTGCTTCTACAAATGATAGTATAACTTTATTTGGTTTTTGTAGTCTTGAAGTAAACTCTGGATGAAATTGTACGCCCATAAACCATGGATGATCTTTTAATTCAACCACTTCTATAAGTCCTTTGCTCTCACCGCTGACTATAAGTCCATTTTTTTCATAAGACTCTTTATATACAGGATTTGCCTCGTATCTGTGTCTATGTCTTTCATACACTTTTTTCTTACCGTTATAAGCTTTTGATAAAAGTGTGCCATCTTTTATGTCGCACTCATAAGCTCCTAGTCTCATCGTCCCTCCAAGAGGACTTGTGTGGGTTCTAAGCTGTTTATTTCCACTACTATCTATAAACTCATCTATAAGATAAACTATAGGATTTTTACAATTTTTATCAAATTCAACCGAATTAGCATCCTCAAGAGCTAAAACATTCCTCGCAAACTCTATCAAGGCTAACTGCATACCTAAACAAATACCAAGATACGGTACTTTGTTGACTCTTGCATACTCTATGGCTTTTATCTTACCTTTTATACCCCTCTCACCAAATCCACCGGCAACTAGTATGCCGTTTGCTTCTTCTAAAAGTTCAAAATTTTTACCCTTTTCTAGATCTTCGCTATCTATCCAAAGAAGTTCCACTTTTGTATTTAGATTTGCTCCACAATGTACAAATGCTTCAGTAAGTGACTTATAGGCTTCTTTTAGATCAAGATATTTACCGACAAAAGCTATCTTAGTTTTTTTAGTCGGATCTATTACTCTTTTTACCAAAGAATCCCATTTTTTCATATCCGGTTTTAATTTGCCAAGATCCAAATACTCAGAAATAGGCTCCAAAATACCCTCATTTAAAAAATTTAGAGGAACTTTATATATACTCTTAGAGTCAATAGCTTCTATAACCGAATTTCTTTCAACATCACAAGAAGATGCTATTTTTTCTTTCATAGCTTTTGGTATATTTTTTTCAGTTCTACATATCAATATATGAGGAGTGATACCTATCCTTCTAAGCTCCTGTACACTATGCTGAGTAGGCTTTGTTTTAAGTTCACCCGCAGCACTAAGATAGGGTACTAAAGTAAGATGAACAAATATAGCTCTACTCTTACCCACATCTCTTTTAAGTTCTCTTATGGCTTCTAAAAACGGAAGTCCTTCGATATCACCTACAGTTCCTCCTATCTCAACGATAAGAATATCCTCTTTCTCGCCGGCTTTTACAATTCTTTCTTTTATTTCATTAACAATGTGAGGGATAACTTGTATAGTTTTACCTAGATAGTCTCCTCTTCTTTCTTTTTCTATAACAGTAGAGTAAACTTGACCTGTTGTGAAGTTGTTGTATCTTGAAAGATTGACATCCAAAAATCTCTCATAATGCCCCAAGTCCAAGTCAGTCTCAGCTCCATCAGCCGTCACAAAAACTTCTCCATGCTCCAAAGGACTCATAGTGCCGGGATCAACATTTATATAGGGATCCATTTTTAAAATAGATACTTTATACCCTGAATGTTTTAAAAGAGTTGCAATACTAGCACTTGCTATCCCTTTACCAAGAGAGCTTAAAACTCCTCCCGTGACAAATATATATTTGGTTTGATTGTTTGACATAGTTTACCTCAAATTTAGAGTATTTTAGGCTTAAGTTTTACTTCATTTTTTACCGGTTTTGTAGGCGTACATTTTTGCACAATGCAAAAATAGCCGGAGACCTCGGAGAAATTGCAAGGATGCAATTTTGAGAATGAGGTAAAAAATGAAGTAAAACTTAAGCCTAAAATACTTGATTAAAAAATTATATGAAATTATACTCAAAAATTTTTAAGTAGCTATGAAATTAGGAACTTGCTCTTTATTTCATTCTTTATAGGAATCGGTCTTCCGCTTTTCATATCTACAAAAACCCACACAGTTTCAGCCGTAGCTAAAAGTTTATCATCACTTACACGATAAAATTCATATTTTCTTATAGATTTTATCTTGCCAATTTCACTTATCCAAGTCTTTACTACTATCTCATCACCTAAAAAAGCGGGTGCTTTATACTCTATATGATGGGACTTAGCAAACCAAGTTGCACCTATCTTCTTATAAGTTTCAAAAGTTATACCGTTAGCTTTTGAGTGTTCTATACCGCTATCTTGCATCCATTTTACATAGTAAAA
>JALVWI010000048.1:0-1749 GCA_027038335.1 Campylobacterales bacterium
GATTTTTTCTATTTTAGACTAGATGCAAAGTTTGATCATCTCCTTTTGGATGAATTTCAAGATACAAGTATATTGCAGTTTGAGATACTTAAGCCTTTGTTTGACGAGATAAGTTCAGGTGAGGGGGTAAGCGCTAAGAGGAGTATCTTTTATGTGGGTGATGTGAAGCAATCTATTTATAGATTTAGAGGAGGAAGTAAGGAGCTATTTTATGAGGTTGCCTCAAGATATAATTTGGATATAAAAAGACTAAATAAAAATTATAGAAGTAAAAAGGAGATAGTAGAGTTTGTCAATGATACATTTTTGGGTGTAATGGATGGGTATTTTAGACAAGAAGCTTATGACGGTAGCTCAAGCGGATATGTAGAAGTAGTTAAAGATGATGATATTTTACACTTTGTAAAAGAGGCTTTAAGAAAACTTTTAAATGTCGGAGTAAAAGATGATGATATTGCTATCTTGACTTATACAAATGATGATGCATTTGTTATAGAAGAGGAGCTTAAAAAGGAGTTTAAAGATATAAGTATCGCTACTCAAACAAGTATGCTGCTTATCTCATCAAATGAGGTAAAGATCATACTTGAGTGTATGAAATATCTATACTTTAAAGAGGAGTTTTTTAAAAAGAATCTTTTAGCTTTGCTTGGTATGGATATAGATGATGAGTTGGAGCTTGACTCTTTGAGTATTTCACTTTTGCCGCTGGATTTTGCATATAAGTGTATAGAAAAGTTTGAGTTAAATAGCGAGACTGTTTTAGAGTTTTTAGATAGAGTTAAAAGTTATGAAGATATAGAGAGTCTGCTTTTTCATCTTGATGAATTTCATTCAGAGTTACCTCAGCCTGAAATCAAAGGGGTAAAAATACTTACTATCCATAAGTCTAAAGGTTTAGAGTTTGAACATTTGTTAGTATGCGATAGATTAAAAAGAAAAAACAGTGATAGAAGCTCATTTATCCTTTATCAAGAGGGGTTGGAACTAAAAGATATATTTTTAAAGGTAAAAAATAGAGAATTTATAGATGAAGATTATCATAAAGCTTTGGAGTATGAGAAAAAATTATCTAAAGAAGATGAGTTAAATGCTATCTATGTGGCATTTACTAGGGCTAAAGAGTCTCTATTTATTTTTTCAAAAGAGAAAAATTCAGCTTTTGAGTTTTTGCAACTTGAGCCTGAAATAAGAGGAGAACTTTCGATAAATAAAAAAGATAAAACTGTTTTGAAGCAAAATATATCTGAGTATCAAGAGCCAAGAGTTAAAAAGCAAGAGATTGTTATAAAAGATAGCGATACAAAAAAAGAGAGTGATTTTGAAGCCATAAACTTTGGTATTGCTACTCACTATATGCTTGAAATGTTGGACGGTTTTGAAAAAAGTTCACTTAAAAGTGCTTATGAAGCTATGAAAAACCGATATCTTGATATACTAGGAGAGGCAAAGATAAATGACATTGTAAATAGAGTAAATAATCTTTTAGCAAATAAAGAGTTTTTAAAGATGTTAGATTCTAAAAATATTTACAAAGAGTTACCTCTGGTATTTGGTAATGAATTAAAGCAGATAGATTTGTTACTCGAAGATGAAGATAATGTGGTGATAATTGATTATAAAACTTCTAATGAAGTGCAAAATGAGCATATCAAACAAGTGTCAAACTATGTAAATATCATAAAAAAGATAAAAGCAAAAGAGACAAAAGGGTACCTTTGCTATCTAAAAAAAGATGAGATAAAATTT
>JALVWI010000048.1:1849-4085 GCA_027038335.1 Campylobacterales bacterium
ATGTCTAAAGAGTATGAAGTAGTTGTAGTGGTTGAGGTTGAAAATCTTGAGGATAAAAAAGCATTTGATAAGTATCTAAAAAAAGAGGGGTTAAAAGAGATAGAGGGAGAAGAGTTTGCGTACAAGGGTGTCAGCTCTACTCCACTTTTCCATACAAGGGCTTTTTTAGAAGACACCTTTAAAAAAGCACTAAAAAAGGGTAAAAGCTTTGATAGCTTCAAAATGATAGTACAGCTTGGAGAAAATCCCCTTGAGGTATATAAATACAACAAAGAGAGAAAAAGTTTTTAATCCCTCTTTTTCATGCCAAGCTGTAGTCTATAAGAGCCGGGAGTTCCCGGAGGCACTAGGGCTACTCTATCCCCATCATTTATAACGGTATTTTTATCTACAACTTTACCGTTTAAAAATACCGCTTCTACATCACTCTCTTGTAAGCGTAGAATATCTTCAATCAAACGGTTTATACTACAGTTATCTTCTATGGTGAGTTTAGCGTTGACATATTCGGTTATGCCTTTGCTTTTTAGTTTTTCTCTTATAAAAGAGAAAGCGTTAAATGTTATGGTAGTCATAATTTTCCTTGCGTTAAATTTTTAATGATATAGATAAGCAAAAGCGGCAGCAAAATGAGATTGAGTAAATATTTGCTAAAAAAGTATATAGAGAGATTTATAAGCTCACTGATAATCATTGAGGCATTTTCTATATAAAATTTCATAGAGTTTTTAAGCTCTTGATATGATTTGGTTGTATTAGAGATACTATTTTGTATCTTATCCCAAATATTGCTATTGTTTTGAGTAGTTATTGTAGGCGGAGATGATTTATCTTTGATAAATTGCAAAGTTTTTAAACTTTTTTGAATTTGCGGGTCAAATATCTCATCATTAAAATAGTGCGAAACTATAGCACTAAAAGGTATGAAGATTCTTACAACTATAAGCAAAACCAAAAACTTTTCCAATGTTTTATCATCATATAAAAGATATATCAAAGATAGTAGAATAACCGCCAAGATGACAAGTTTGGTTTTTGATACTTCATACAGAGCTTTTTCACTTCCTAAAGCCCAAATAGCAAGAGTTATCATATCTGAAAATCGCTCAATAGCATCATTGATAGGATCTAAAACTTCTCCTATGGCAATATTGCCTTCTATACCTACTCCTAGAGTGATACTGCTTTTTTGGATGACAGATACTCCTGCATTTAGACTTCTTAAAAGTGCGTAAGTTATAACAGCACCTTTTAGGGAGTTGTCGATATATCTTTTTGAAAAAGTATTGTATAAAGGAGTGAAAATAAAAATAACGATAGCCAATAGGGGCAAAATCACTCTTTTTGAAATAAAAGGTTTAAAATTTTTTGTTTTCATGATAGTTAATTTTAACAAAATTTACTTAATCTTAAATAAAAATATAACTTTTTGAAATTTATGTATTTTTTATAAGTGGTATAGGAATTTTATAACTTATTATTCAAATGCAGCACTCATGTATCCCACAACTGCACTTTTGTCTCCACTTGCATCCGCACTTGTTCTATAATCAAGCAATATCGGTTTTAAGTCTTTATCTTTTGCATACAGCATCATACCTTCAATACCTAGTATTCCGCAGGCTTCACAACCTTGATGTAACAAGGAGATATCAAGTTTTGATACAGCTTCAAGACAGATACCATCAAGCCTGTTAGCTTTTTCTATATCATGATAGTGGCTTAAGTCACTACTTATGACTACTGCACTATCTTTATCATCAAGTATAAACTCTATGATATTTTTAAGTTCTTGTGGAGTAATTTTTCCATATACTATCTCAACAACTTTGACTTGTGGCAGATAATATTTCAAAAAAGGCATTTGTACTTCCGTGCTATGCTCTTTGTGTGCTTGAGGGTTAAATTCAAGGCCAAATCTACTTTGCAACTCTTTATTTATATCACTATCAATAGCAAGATCACCAAAAGGAGTCTCATATCTATCAAATAAAGCTATACTAGCACCCTCTACAAACACCCTATGAGAAGGACCTATAACAACCACTCTTTTTGGCATAGAATTTTTAAGCACTCTAAAAGCTATATTTGCCGTAAATGCAGAGTAAACATATCCCGCATGCGGTACTATCACAGCTTTTGGGACTATCTTTAGTATATCATTATCTTTTAAATGCTTGTCAAGTATTTCATTATAATATGAAAACATTTTTTCTATCTCTTTTGCATCAGAGGG
>JALVWI010000049.1 GCA_027038335.1 Campylobacterales bacterium
GAACGAGACTTGGTTGCTATCAAAGAGATAGAATTCAAAAGTTTTGCGTTTATGTATGAGTAGTATGCTATAACTTTGGATGTTTTTATAGATAATGTATCTACTTTGGAACGAATTTCATTAAGATATTTAAATTTACCCATTGCTTCTTGCACAGGTTTATTCATGAGAGGATTAATTTTTGCCAAATCTACTTTAGAAAGATAAGAAGTCAACTTGGCCAATTTTTCATCAGTCAAAACTCTCTGTTTTTCTAAAGTATCTTTAAATTTTTTGCCTTTTGAACCTAGATATCCGGCACTAGCTCCTCTCTCTTTTTGCAATTCATGCACTAAAGATGATATCTTGGTAGAAAGTATAACTGTTTTTTCCAAAGAAGCAAAATCCCTGCTCTTTTCATAATCATGATAAATTTGTCTTATAGATACAATACTAAAAGCAATAACTACGAATACAACGAAAAAAATAAGTTGAGACTTTACGGATATTTTTTTAAACATAACTTCACCTCTTAAATAAGGATATCTCTAAAAACTCCATAAAGCTAACTGTGCATAGATGTATTGGATTGAAATATCCTCAATTTTAATCAAAGGTGAAATAATATCAAAAAATAGTGTCTAAATAGTGCTTTTTTGAAAAACTATTTTTTATTTTTCGGTACAAACTCTAAAACTGTAGCATTTATGCAGTATCTTTTTTTACCTCCGGGAGCATCATCAAAAACATGTCCCAAATGTATCCCGCTTACTTTAGCTTTAACTTCGATTCTATGCATTCCATAGCTATTATCCTCTTTATAAACTACAGATCCATCAATAGGCTTATAAAAACTAAGCCAACCCGAATGAGAGTTAAATCTATCTTTTGTAGTAAAAAGAGGCTGGCCGGATAATGCATCTACAAAAACTCCATCACCCGTATCTTTAAATTTGTCATATCTTTTGCAAAATCTACTATCTGTTCCTTGATTGAAAGCTACATTATAAGCTTCACTATTTTTGCCGAATTTAAATGCACCCAAAGCCTTATAAAAGCTTTTTTCATCCATATACCCTTTATGAACAAATACTTCCTTACCGTTTTCTATAAAAAGTATAGTAGGAGTAGCATCAAGTTTTGTTTTTATTTTGAAACCTTTTAATTCATTTGATTTGAGAGTTTTTAGCGGTATATCTCCTTTGTAATGGGATATAACATCTTTTTTAAATCGTTCACAATATGGACAATCTTTTGCATCAATTATAATAATCTCTTTGCCGTTTGAAGGCATAGTAAATGTTTGCTTTTTATGGATTTCATTTTTTGGAAATTTTACCCCTGTTCTATGATCAGGACAATATCCAAATATATGTTTGCTTAAGTAATCTTGATGATACTCTTCAGCTCTATAAAATTTATCAAGTGGCTTTATCTCTGTAGTTATCTTTCCAAAACCGGCTTTTGTAAGCAATCTTTGATACTCTGCTTTGGTTTTCAGTGCTATCTCTTTTTGCTTCTCTGTTGTATAGTATATCGCACTTCTATAATTATTGCCTATATCATTACCTTGTCTATTGCCTTGAGTGGGATCATGAAGTTCCCAAAAACTTTTTATCAAATCCTCTGTAGATATAACACTATTATCATAAGTAACTTCAACCGACTCGGTATAATTTACTATCCCATTAGGAGTTTTATATCGATAACTTAAAACTTTATCATAGTTTGGATCAGGATAGTTACCTCCCGCATATCCGCTAACAGCGTTCAAAACACCCTTCATCTCCTTAAAATGCTTTTGCACTCCCCAAAAACAACCTGCCGCAAAAACTATCTTTTGCTCACTTGCTATCATCATTGTCAAAACTCCCAAAAATATCATTATAAATTTTTTCACTATTTTTTCCTTATATTATTTAAAGCGATAAATTGATAAATTTTACACTATTTGTAAAAAAAATACTCTTAAAAAATAAATATTTATTATATTGACTTACTTTAAATTTTATTTTAGTATAAATTAACAGAAAAATATAAAATATAATAGGATACAATACAGATAAGTTATTTATCAATTTTGAGGAATTATATTGAAAAAAATTATCTTTTTGATATTGATTGCTTTATCATTTGTGTTTGCTAAATTTACAACTATTGATGATGGTAAATTACTCAAGATGCAAAAGCAAGGGGTTGTAGTCATCGATATCAGAACTCCAAAAGAGTGGAAACAAAGAGGAATCATAAAAGGAGCTAAAACGATAGAGTTTTTCAAGAGTGACGGAAGTGTGGATTTTATCAAATTTATGAAAAAGTTTACAAAGTATGTAAAAAGCTCAAAACAGCCTTTTATCATTTACTGTGCTCATGCAAATAGAAGTAAAGTTTTAGGAAAACTTTTTGATAGATTGGGGGTTAAAAATGTGTATGAACTTAAGGGTGGAATTGAGTATGGATGGATAGATAAGGGAAGAAAAACCGTTAAGTATAAAGGAAGCAAATGAAAAAAGATACGATAGCTTTACATGAGGGATATGATAAAACTCAAGGATTCGGTACTATGAGTGTGCCGATATACCAAACAACAGCTTATGTCTTTAAAAGCGGAGAATATGCGGCGGATCTGTTTGCTTTGAAAGATTTTGGACCTATTTATACAAGACTTAACAATCCGACAACAGAAGTTTTTGAAAAAAGATTTGCCGCTTACGAGGGCGGAGTAGCGGCTATAGCAACTTCAAGCGGAATGGCTGCTATATTTAGTAGCATTATAAATGTAGCTGAAGCCGGAGATAATATCATCATCTCAGACAAGCTTTACGGCGGGACTGTTACGCTTTGTACTCATACTTTAAAAAGATTTGGTATAAGTGCTAAAGTTTTTAGTAGTGATGAAGCTGATAATTTAGAAGAGTTGATAGATGAAAAAACAAAATTGATACTTTTTGAATCTTTATCCAATCCTCAAATAAGCATACCGAATATTGAAAAGATAGTACAAATAGCTAAAAAACATAATGTTTTAACCATTTGCGACAATACCGTAGCAAGTGCCGCACTTTTTAACCCCATCAAATGGGGAGTAGATGTGGTAGTACATAGCACTAGCAAATACACTACCGGTCAAGGTACAGCCCTTGGAGGCATCATAGTAGAGAGAGAAAACTTAAATGAGTTACTTACGGACAATCCAAGATATTATCACTTTAATGAGCCTGACGAGAGTTATCATGGACTTATATATACAAAGACAGGACTTCCTCCTTTTACTCTAAGGGTAAGACTTGCTATCATAAGAGATACAGGAGCAGCTCCAAGTCCGTTTAACTCTTGGCTTTTAGTTCAAGGACTTGAGACTTTAGGCATAAGGATGGAAAAACACTCAAAAAATGCTTTAAAAGTGGCACAATTTTTAAAAACCCACCCAAAAGTAAAAAAGGTCTCTTATCCCGGACTTGAAGATGATGAGGGGTATAACAAAGCTCAAAAATATTTTAAAGATGGACTTTGTAGCGGACTTTTGAGTTTTGAAGCGGAAGATTATGAGACGGCAAAAAAAGTTTTAAATAGCACCAAGATATTTTCCATAGTAGTCAATATAGGAGATAGCAAATCCATCATAACTCATCCTGCAAGCACGACTCATCAGCAACTCTCACCAAAAGAGCTTGAAGATGCCGGTATCTCACCTGCATTGATAAGGCTAAGTATCGGGCTTGAGGATAGCGAGGATTTGATAAAAGATTTGGAACAGGCACTTGGATGAGGATTTAGGATTTAGGTTTTAGGTTTTAGGATTTAGGAGTGGTAATTTAAATAGTTACCAATCACTAATTACTAATCACTAATCACGAATTACGAGTTACGAAATATGAAATATGCTAAAAATGTTACTGAACTTATAGGAAATACACCTCTTATTTTGTTAAGGGGTGTTAGTAGTGAAACAGGTGCTACAATTTTGGGAAAGTGTGAATTTTTAAATCCTACCCATTCGGTTAAAGATAGAATCGGTGCAAATATGATAAAAACTGCACTAAAAGAGGGTAAGAT
>JALVWI010000050.1 GCA_027038335.1 Campylobacterales bacterium
ACTTCTTTGATACTTCCGTGCTCAATAAATATATCATCATATTCAAAACTTTCAAGTTCTACATCTTTTATATCTTTATCGTTTAAAAACTCTAAAATTGCTGTGTAAATTCCGCCTATTTTTACACTATCACTAAAAATATACCACTTTTTATACTCTTTTGAAAGTTTTAAAAGCATCTCTTCATCCAAAGGTTTTGCAAAAACAAGATCTAAGATAGCCGGATCTAGTGAATTATCTAATGTTTCATAAGTTTCACAAGCTCTTCCTACACCGTTTCCATATCCGATAAAGAGTATATCTTTACCCTCTTTTAATAGTTGAGATTTTCCTAGTTCATACTCGCATGAAGGAAATTTTGAAGAGTCTAAAAAATCACCTCTAGGATACCTAAAAGCACAAGGTGTTTGCATCTTATAAGCAAACCAAACGGCATATTTCATGCTCTTTTCATCTCTAGGAGCAAATAAAGTCATATTTGGTATAGTTCTCAAATATGATATGTCAAAAAGTCCCTGATGTGTTTCTCCATCTTCTCCTACAATCCCTGCTCTATCTATGGCAAATACGACAGGCAAAGCCATCAAACAACAATCATGAATAACTTGATCATAAGCTCTTTGTAAAAAAGTAGAATATATAGCAACGAAAGGCTTAAAACCCTCTTTAGCCAAAGCTGCCATGGAAGTTACAGCATGCTGTTCAGCAATAGCTACATCCCAAAATCTCTCCGGAAATTTATCCATACATTTTTTCAAACCTGTTCCGCTAGGCATTGCAGCTGTTACACCTACAACATTATCATACTTTTTAGCCAATTCCAAAAGTGCATCGCTAAACAAAGTAGTAGCATTTTTACCGCTTTTTTTCTTTAACGGCTCTCCACTTTTTAAATCAAAAGGTCCAACTCCATGCCAATTTTCATAATACCCTTCAGCTTTAGCATAACCTTTTCCTTTTAATGTTTGAGCATGCACGATAACTGGACCCTTAAACTCTTTTGCAACCTTTAAAGTCTCTATAATCTCTTCAAGATTATGACCGTCAATAGGTCCAATATAATCAATACCAAGCTCTTCAAAAAGCATCCCGGGAGTGATAAGCTTTAACCAATCCTCCATCTTTCTTGCCATATATGAAGCTGATTCAGGAAAATGTTCGAGTATCTTTTCAGTAAATTTTCTAAATCTTTGATAAGAGTTTTCAGCCATTTTTTTAGAAAGATATTTACTAATAGCTCCTATAGGTTTAGAAATACTCATTTCATTATCGTTCAATATAATTACCACAGGATATTTTTTATCACCCAATTCATTTAAGGCTTCATAAACCATACCTGCACTCATAGAACCGTCTCCTATAAAAGCAATGGGTGTCCTATCCTCTTTTTTAAGCTTTATTGCTTTTGCGGCACCTACGGCAAGTGATATAGAAGTAGAACTATGTCCTGCTACAAAATAGTCATAATCTGATTCATTTGGTTTTGTATATCCGCTAATTCCTCCAAATTGCCTTAAAGTGCTAAATTTATCAGCTCTATCAGTCAATAATTTATGTGCATAAGCTTGATGAGAAACATCAAAAATAAAAGGATCTTTTTTCGCATCAAACACATAATGCATTCCTACTATCAAATCCACAGCACCTATAGGAGAGCTCAAATGTCCTCCATTTTTACTTACAGTATCAAGTATATCATTTCTAAGACTCTTACTTATGTCTTTTAATTCATCTATATTTTTGTCTTTTATATTCATTATTTTACCATTATTATCTGTTTTGCTTTTTCTATTCTCGTTTTTATATCCCCATCAATATTGCCGATATCGCTTATCAATATAACACCACCTTCGCTAATAGCCTTATCTGAAGAGACTGTTATATTTTGCATACTAGAAAAACTTGTCTTTAAAAACTCAAAATCTTTTGGATTTACTTTTATCTCTATCCTGTCTGCATCTTTTATCTCATCTAAAAGTTTTTTTGCTAAAGAAAGTGCTATCTCTTTACTACTAGTGGAAATTTCCCTTATGATAACTTCTTTTGCTATTTCCAAAGATACATCAGCCAACTCACCTTTTAAATTATCCATATAATTTTTATATTTATCTACTACCTCATCAAGCTTGGCAATAGAATTTATATATTGTTTTTTTAAAGTTTCAAATTCTATTTCATGCTCTTGTTTTGCCTTGTTATAACCATCTTCCAATCCTTTAGCATAAGACTCTTCTTTTGCCTCTGCAACTCTTTGTTCAAATTCTTTTTGTCCCTCTTCTATCTGCATCTGAAGCTTGACAAGTTCACTAGACATTTTATCACTTTTTTCAAGCAACTCAGCTATAAAATCATCTTTTACCTCTTTTGGAACAGTATTATTCAACTCTTCATTTTGGATATTTTGTACATTTTTTTCTTGTATTTCTTCTTTATCAACAACCTGCTCTTCGTGGTTGTGCGTAGATGAGCTTAGGATTTTAAAATTGTATTTTTGAACTGTATGGTTTGCAATGGATTTATTATCTATCACACTATTTACACTCATATCTCTACTCTATCATTTCATCAGATTCGCCGATTTGGATAAGACCTTGTTCAGATAGTTTTTGTACCTCTTCAACTATCTTTCTTTGAGCCTCTTCAACATCTTTTACTCTTACTGCACCTAAAAACTGCATCTCTTCTAAAAATGCATCCTGAGCTCTTTGAGACATATTTCCAAGAAATTTATCCCTTAATTCATCAGGAGCACCTTTTAGAGCTATCATTAGATCTTTCTTGTCTGCAACTTTAAGTATTTCTCTAATACCATTATTGTCCATTTTTATAATATCTTCAAATGTAAACATCATATCTTTTATGGTAGTTGCTAGTTTATCATCTGCTTGCTCTATAAGACCAAGGGTTGATTTTGCCGCTTTTTGACCAAGTCTGTTAAGTATTTCAGCAACTGCCCTAGGGCCTCCTACTTCAACTTTATAAGAAGTTAGAGATTCAAGTTTACTTTCAAGAATAGTTGAAACTCTTTTAATGATTGAAGGTGAAATATCTCCTAGATTTGCCATTCTGATCGTCACTTCACTTCTTAACTCATCAGGAAAAAAACTAAGAGTTTCAGCAGCATTTGTCGGATCCATATGTGCTAAAATAAGTGCAATAGTCTGAGGGTGTTCATTTATAATAAAGTCTGCTAACTGCTGGGGTTTAACCTGATCAAGATAGCTAAAACTTTGAGCATTATCTATGGACTTAGATAGGCTATCAAGTACCTTTTGAGCTTCATCGGGACCTAAAGTCTTATAAAGTATGTCTTTTGCATATTCCATACCACCGCTTCTTATGTATTGGTTGGATTGAAAAATAGCATAAAACTCTTCTAAAATTGCTGTTGCTATCTGTTTATCTATATCTCTAGATCTTGCAATATACTTAGAAATCTCTGTAATAGTTTCTATATTCATATTTGCAAAGAGATTTGCTGTTGTATCTTCACCAAGCTGTATAAGAAAAATAGCTATTTTTTCAGCCATTGTCAAATTATCATAAACTGCCTGTTGCTCTTTATTCAACTTTATCAACTATTTTCCTTTCCTAGAGTTGATTTTAAAGATATATCTCTTTCACTTCTAAAAAGCGATTCTATGATATTTGCAACATCCTCACTTTTATTATCAACCAACTCTTTTATTTTATCAAGAAGAACATCATATTTAACCTCTTCTTCATTAAATTCTCCTTCTATTCCTAACTGTTCTTCAACTTTCTTTTTCATTGCTCTAAATTTATCCAATGTATCTTCTGCACTCTCTTCATCTTCAATAACTTGTTTTTGTAAATTTTTTTCATCTTCTTCGAAAGTTTCTTCAAGCATTTTTTCTGAAAACGGTATGATAGCTTTTTTGTAAAAGACAAATAGCAAAATAGCAACTACTAAAAACTTTATAATAGGAATTATAGGAGAAATATATTGATCCATTTTATCTACAAAAGTTTTTGTGATAGGTGCTTCAC
>JALVWI010000051.1 GCA_027038335.1 Campylobacterales bacterium
ACCCTATAAGAACAGCTACATTTTTAAACTCTTTTGAGATATTTACTAAATCATTAAACATATTGACAGCCCTATAATCAAGCGGATAAGGTTTACCCGCCCAAATGATTTGGATAGGTCTTTTTTTGTTTGTTACAAGTTTTCTAAACCTATCCATATCGTAAGTTAAAAGCCAAGGTCTTTTATACTCTGCGAACCTTCTAGCCCATACTATTGTCAAAATATCGGGATCAAAAAGTTTACCTGTTTGGTCTGCAACCTCTTCAAAAAGTAACCTTTTTAAATGCTTCTTTCTTCCTACTAGTTGATAATCCTCATGCTCTTCAAACCAACTTACAAGCTGCTTATCAGCCCAATATCTCATATTTTGAGCATTTGTGATACCTATGATTTCACACTTGCCTTTTACACTTTGCCACATTTCATTAGCAACTTTTTTGTGTATTTTAGAAACTGCATTTGCCCTTTTTGAAGATTTTAAAGCTCCTACGGTAAGTGAAAAGTTATCTTCATGATAATCAAGTATATTTTTAATCTCATCCGCACTAAAACCGTTAAAAAATCCCATCTCTTCAAGCAAGTTTATATTATGCTCCTCATTTCCCGCCATTTCAGGAGTATGTGTGGTAAAAACTACTCTTTTTTTTACTTCGTGCAAGTTACCATGTTTTTTTAGCAATTCAAACACTAAAGGAAGAGCATGACCTTCATTTAAATGATATATATCAACCTTTTCATTTAATGCTTCAAGTACTTTTACTCCACCGATTCCCAAAACTATCTCTTGGGCTATCCTTGTTCTTTCATTAGCATCATATAATTTGTGTGTTATAGTTCTTGCTAAATAATCATTTTCAAAAACATCGGTTGAAAGAAGTATCAAAGGAGCGGTATCAAAGCAATCTGCAGGTAAAAGATAAGCTTTGACGGTGATAGGTACAGAGTTTATCACGACTTTCACTTTTATATCCAAATCTTTAATAAAATAGTAAAATTTTCTTAAGAAATCAACCTTTAAAGTCCTATCTTCGTGCCTATGCTGATCATAATATCCATAACTCCAAAGTATCCCTATCCCTATGGTATTTTGCCTTAGATCATTAGCACTTCTTAAATGGGATCCCGCTAAAAATCCCAAACCGCCGCTATAATTTTTAAAAGCTTGATCTATGGCAAACTCCATAGAAAAGTATGCAACTTTTGTTTTATATTTTTCATCTACACTATAATTAACTATATCCATTTATCTTTCTTTAAATTTTTTAACAAGTATCTTTTTACCAAATTCTACTCCGGGTTGATCATAAGTATCGATACTTAGTAATGCCCCTGCAAAAGATGTCAATAGTTCAAAATACAATATAACTCTTCCTATATTTTTTTCATCCAATTTATCAAAAGTTATCATATCAACCGGTATATTTTTAGCTACCAAGCTCTCTTTTGTCGCATCACACTCAGCATTGATAAGTTCATTAAAACTATATCCATTGGCAAAATTTGTTTTCTCGATGTATTTTAGCGAAATATTAGGAATTTTTAAACTGTTTTCAAAATCTTCAATCTTTATAAAAGTAACCGTTTTATCTCTTGGTCCTTGCATGATAAGCTGTAAAAATGAGTGTTGATCAACTGAACCTATATGGGCAACCGGGGTCAATCCTACATTTTTACCCTCTTTATCTATCTTGCCTAACGATTCAGCCCAAAGTTGGATAAACCATTTTGTAAAATCCTCAAGAAAATCACCGTAAGAAAAGAGTACATTTATAGGATATTTTTTATAATTTTTTGTAAGAAAATATGCTTTTAAGCCCAAATGCTCCTCTTTATTTGCAAAAAAACTATCCAAGAACTCTTGAGCACCCTTTAAAATATCTTTTGTATTATATCCTGCAAGCGTTAATGGCACAACTCCCACAGCACTAAGCACAGAAAATCTCCCTCCGACATTTTTAGGAATAGTAAAAGCTTTTATAGAGTTTTCATCCGCAAATTTACAAAGAGGTGATCCCTCATCACTAATAGCTATAACTCTTTTACTATCAATCGTAGAAAAATCAAAGTTAAAATACTCTATAACCAATTTAAAAATAGACATAGTCTCTATCGTGCCGCCTGATTTTGAAATCACTACAAAAATGGAATTCTCTTTTTTTATCTTAGAAAGAGAAATACTAAGTGATACAGGATCTGGATTTTCTAAAAAAATCATCTCTTTTAAGTCTTTATATTTATGTTTAAGCATAGAGTCTATCGCTTTTGTCCCTAAAGATGAGCCGCCTATACCTATAACAACTATATGTTTTGCACTAAGATATACTCCATCTTCATTTTCCATAAAATTTTCAACCTCTTCTAAGAGATTGAGCGAGTCATAAGGAAGGTTATAATATCCGCTGATACCTTTTTCTTTTTCATGTATTAAATAACCAAAAGCATTGGAAATCTCTTTCTTGCACTCTTCATCTAATTTTATATCATAATCTTTTTCAAATGTTATCATATATTATCCTTTATCAAACACGCTTTTTACAATCATTTGTGCATCTTGTTCTATATTTTTTAAATGCTCACTTGATTTAAAACTCTCAGCATAAATCTTATAAATATCCTCAGTTCCAGATGGTCTTAAAGCAACCCATCCGTTTTTTGTAGTTATTTTTAAGCCGCCTATCTTTGCACCGTTACCGCTTGCTCTTGAGTAAATATGCTCTATCTCTTCTCCGCCTAAGTTTTTCTCTTTTATATCTTTCGGTTCTATATTTTTTAGTATCTCTTTCTCTTTTTTTGAAGCCGGTGCATCTATCCTCTCATAATAAGCTTTTCCAAACTCTTTTTCAAATTCTGCATAGATAAGAGCAAGATCTTTTTTAGTTTTAGCCAATATTTCAGCTGAGAGTAAAGTCATAATGATACCGTCTTTATCAGTAGTCCAAACACTCCCATCCTTTCTTAAAAAACTAGCCCCAGCACTCTCTTCTCCTCCAAAGCCAAGCTCACCGCTAAAAAGTCCGTCACTAAACCATTTAAAGCCTACCGGTACTTCATACACTTCTCTTCCTAGTTTTTTAGCAACCCTATCTATCATAGAGCTTGAAACTAAAGTTTTTCCGACTTTTAACCTTTTATCCCAATTTCTATGTTTGAAAAGATACCATATAGCTATGCTTAAGTAGTGGTTTGGATTTAAAAGTCCTCCTTTTGGAGTTACTATACCGTGTCTATCGGCATCTACATCATTACCGAAAGCTATATCATATCTATCTTTAAGCTCGATAAGTCCTTCCATAGCATAAGGTGAAGAGCAATCCATCCTTACTTTACCGTCATGGTCTAAATGCATAAAAGAAAATGTAGGATCTACAAAAGCATCTATGATATCCATATCAAGCTCATACATCTCTTTTATCTTTTTATATACTCCTAGAGCCGTTCCTCCAAGAGGATTGGCTGCCATTTTTATCTTTGCTTCTTTTATGGCATCTATATCGATTATCTCATTAAGTGCTTTTACATAAGGAGTTATAAAGTCAAATTCACTTACAAAAGAGCTTTTTATAGCCTCTTCATAAGGGATAGATTTGACATCTTTAAGCTCATTTTTTAGTATCTCATTTGCTCTTTTTTCAATCTTAGAAGTTATATCTGTATCAGCCGGACCTCCGTTTGGAGGATTGTATTTGTATCCACCGTCGCTTGGAGGATTGTGTGAAGGAGTGATAACAACTCCGTCACTTATCTCTTTTTTGTATTTATTGTGCTCAATAATAGCAAATGAAACCAATGGTGTCGGAGTATATCCTTCATCTTTTGCAATGGAAACTTTTATCTCATTTGCGGCAAATACTTCCAAAGCACTCATTTGAGCAGGAGTTGAAAGAGCATGAGTATCTTTTCCAAGATACAAAACCCCATTGATAGAGTTTTCTTTTCTATACTCACAAATTGCTTGAGTGATAGCTTTTACATGGTCAGCATTAAAACTTTTTTTATAAGCATTTC
>JALVWI010000052.1 GCA_027038335.1 Campylobacterales bacterium
GAGTTACAGGAACTACTTTTGCTCCAAGTATTTTCATCCTTATGACATTAGGTTTTTCTTTTTCTATGTCCACTTCACCCATGTGTATCTCGCACTCTAGTCCAAAGTAAGCCGCTGCGGTTGCAAGAGCTACTCCATGCTGACCGGCACCTGTTTCAGCCATGATCTTCTTTTTACCGAGATATTTAGCTACAAGTGCTTCAGCCATACAGTGGTTGAGTTTGTGAGCTCCCGTGTGGTTTAAATCCTCTCTTTTTAGATAGATTCTTCCTCCTCCGACATACTCACTTAGTCTTTTAGCATAAGAGATAGGAGTAGGGCGACCTTGATAGTGCTTTCTTATGCTTCTAAGCTCCTCTAAAAAGTCATAACTTTTAGAGAGTTTGTCATAAGCCTCATTTATCTCAGCAAATGGCTTCTCTAAAGGAGGCGGTATAAAAGCTCCTCCAAATTTTCCAAAGTACCCTTGGTCGTTAGGGTTTGATTCGAGATATGGTTTTTCCATAGTTTATCCTTTGATTATATTTATTATCATTCCGACAGCAAAGAAGAGTATAATTCCGCTTGCAATGACGGAGATATTTTTTATCATATTTTGTGAAAGCAAATGTTTGGTTTTATGCACCACGAAAGGCATGATAGTTATCCACAAAAAGATACCGCTAAAAAGTCCTAAAAGTGTAAAACCGAATGAGAGATTTTTAGTGGATATATATGCGGAGACACTTATCCAAAAGCCTATGGTGTATGGATTTAAAAGAGTTAATGAATATCCTTTGAAATAGTTTGAGGCTATTTTTGTATGAGCATCTTTTATCTTGTTTGGATCAAGCTCAATTTTTTCATTTCTATTTTTAAAGATGAGGTATGCTATGTAAGCTAAAAAAATCGAGCCGAAAATCCCTAAAACCATCTGAAATGTTTGATTTTTAACAAATGTAAAAAGCCCAAGGAGTATAAGGGCTAGATAAGTTATATCGGCACTCATTGCTCCAAAGCCTATACTAACGGCATTTTTATAATTTTTTAGTGCATTTGTCATGATAAGTATATTGATAGGTCCCACAGGCACAGCTGCACCTAAACCCAAGATAAAACCCTCTATAAATGCACTTAGCAATCGCTACTCCTTTTCTCTGTGATGACTGAATATGTCGCAGTAGCATAAGCAACTATCTTATCTTTGTCAAAAAGCTCTATCACAACAAATACAGTTTTTTTACTTCTATTGATTACTCTTGCTTCAGCCCTTAAGAGTTCTTGAAAAGCCGGTTTTAGATAGTTTATCTTAAGCTCTATTGTTACGCAAGTTTGCCCTATGCTTATCTCAGAAACAGCCGCATACCATCCTGCATGGTCAGCAAGTGTAGCTATAGCACCTCCATGAACAACTCCAAGATGCTGCTTATGGATATCTTTTATCTCAAAAGCAAGCTGGGCATATCCTTCGCTAAAGTCGATAAGCTCCCCTCCTATATGAGAGAGAAAACCTATCTCGCTTTTTTGCAACTCTTCTAAATTCATTTATATTGTCTTTAGAGTTTCGATACCATTCTCTTTTAAAATTTTCTCAGCTTTTTCAAAATCCTTTGGACTTACTTTGAAGATAAATATACCCTCTTTGTCACTATCAACTGTATAGATATACTCTATATTTACATCATTTTTACTCAAAGCGGTTACAACTTTGTTAAAGCTTCCTACTCTATTTTTTATCCTTATGCCCAAAACATTTGTGATAGTTAAACTAAACCCCTCTTTTTCCAAAACAAAAGCTGCTTTTTTAGTATCATCAACTATGACTCTTAAAAGACCAAAGTCGCTAGAGTCAACTAAATTGATAGACTTTAGTGAAATCCCGTTATCTGAGAGTATAGTTGTTATATCGGTAAGCTCACCCATCTTATCTTCGACAAAAACTGAGATCTGTTTTATTTGATTCATTTTTCGCTCCTTTTATCGACGACTCTTACAGCTTTTCCCATACTTCTCTCTATGGTTCTAGGCTCAACTAGTTTGACATTTGCATTGATGTAGAGATTGTTCAAAAGTGAGTGTTGTAACTCTTTTTTGATATTTTCAAGCTCTTTTATATTGTCACTTATGACTTCATCGCTTATCTCAACAAGAATTTCTAACTTATCTAAAAATCCTTTTTTATCTGCTACTATTTGATAATTGAGTGTTACACCCTCTGTATTTGCTATGACATGTTCAACTTGTGAAGGATAAACATTGACACCGTTTACTATAAGCATATCATCAGCTCTTCCTACTATGCTTTCCATCCTAACGGTAGTTCTACCGCATTTGCAAGGCTCATAAGTAAGCGAAGTTATATCCCCGGTTCTATATCTGATGATAGGAAGAGCTTGTTTAGTAAGGGTTGTTATGACAAGCTCTCCTCTTTCACCTTCGCCTAAAACTTCACCTGTTTTTGGATCTATGATTTCCGGATAAAAGTGATCTTCATTTATGTGCAGTAGCTTTGAGTGTTTGCAACTTGATGAAACTCCAGGTCCTATTATCTCGCTAAGTCCGTAAGTTTCATGATAGTCAATCCCCCAAGCATTTGCTACTTCAGCTTTTAGCCCTTCGCTTACAGGCTCTGCTCCAAAAAGACCGCATTTTAGCTTGTATTCATCTTTGTAGTTTGGTCCACTTTTTTTAGCAACTTCAGCTAAATGCAAAGCAAATGACGGAGTAGCGGCTAACACGGTAGCTCCAAAATCTCTCATAAGCATAAGCTGTCTATCAGTAAAACCTCCACTTGCGGGTACTACCGTAGCCCCTATCTTTTGGGCAGCCTCATGAAAACCAAGACCCCCCGTAAAAAGTCCATATCCGTATCCGTTATGCACCACATCACCGGCAGTAACTCCAGCCATTGTATAAACTCTTGCCATTACTTCATTCCATACATCCATATCTGCTGCGGTATATCCTACGACCGTAGGTTTGCCGGTAGTTCCGCTTGAGCTGTGTATGCGAACAACTTGGCTCATAGGAACCGTAAAAAGTCCAAACGGATAGTGATCTCTTAAGTCTTGTTTTTTTGTAAATGGAAGTTTTTGAATATCTTCAAGAGATTTTATATCTTCAGACAGGATTTTAAGCTCATCAAATTTTTTTTTATAAAAAGGAGTCAAAGCATAAACTCTTTTTAGCGTTTCTTGAAGCCTTTTAAGTTGTAAACTTTCTATATCCTCTCTTTTAGCACACTCTATTTTATTCCACACCATCTACTCTCCTTTTAATGCTAATTCTAATATTTTAAAATTTTGTTCACTAAGTTTCGGGTTTATCTCTTTTATAGCCTCTTTGACATCATCTAATTCAAATGGAAAGTTAGGCTCATTCTTTAGTGCAACCCCAAGCATAAAGACATTTAGCCCTTGTATGGGCATAATGCCTTCAAGTGCAAGTTTATTTGCATCTACTCTTGCTACCCTAAAAGGAATTTCTGGGTAGCTTTCATCAGCATTTACTACCATAATGCCGGCTTTTTTAAGATAGGATATATTTCTAAGACTCTCATTTTTGTCAAGTCCTATGATCATATCTGCTTGATTTTTATCGATAACCGGATTGCTAAAATCTCCTATCTTTATATCACAGCTTACCGCTCCTCCTCTTTGGCTCATGCCATGGTTTTCAGTACCAAGAAAAGGTATGTTTTTCTTTCCTGCGCAAATGGCTAAAACTTTTACTAAAAATACAACCCCCTGTCCCCCAAAACCTGCTATTACTATTTGATATTTCATCTATAAATCCTTTGGATTTAGCTTAGAGCTAAGAGCGTAGGGCTGAGAGCTAAAACGACCATAATCTCTCTTAGCTCTTGGCTTTAAGTCCTCAGCTCTAAGCCTTATTTTTAATTATTGTAGCATATCCAAAATAAATACAATATAAACTAAATTTTTATTTTATCCCAAATTTTGCAATATAGTTTATTGTAGTAGTGCTTGTACTTATACTTACGAA
>JALVWI010000053.1 GCA_027038335.1 Campylobacterales bacterium
AAAAAATTATTTGGTAAATGTGCAGGATGCCATGGAAATAAAGCTCAAAATAAAGCTTTGGGAGTATCGCATGTGATAGCCGGATGGGATGCCAAAAAGATAGAACATGCTCTTAAAGGTTATAAAGCCGGTACTTACGGTGGAGCTATGAAGGGTGTTATGAAAACTCAAGCTAGTTCTTTAAATGATGCTGATATCAAAGCTTTAGCTGAGTATATATCAAAGTTGTAAATCGGTTGTTATAGTTGAGAAAACTTTTTTTAATTATATGTCTTTTAGAGATTGCCTCTTATGCGATAACCGCGCAAGAGGCTTTTTTAAAAGCAGAAAGTTATGAAAAACAAGGTGATATAAAAAAGGCTCTTTTTTGGTATAAAAAATCTGCAAAGATAAATATAATAAAAAAACAAAAATGTAAAATTTTACAGCAAAAAGAGTTGGCAAGATATGGCAAAAAAAAGAAAATTTTACTTTCATTTGAGCCATATAAGACTAATTATATACTTTTAGGAAGCTACAATAGCGTAAAACACAGTGATAGAAAAAGATTTGAAACAAAGTTTCAATTTTCATTTAAAAAAGAGTTATATTCAAATTTATTTGGATTTGAAAATAAACTTTATCTAGGTTATACTCAAAAATCATTTTGGCAAACTGCCAAGAAATCAAAACCCTTTAGAGAGACCAATTATGCACCTGAACTGTTTTTGAGTATCCCTTATGGCAATGGTAATGCTATGTTAAAAAGATATCAGATAGGATTGCTTCATGAATCAAATGGAAGAGGGGGATTAAATTCTAGATCATGGAATAGAATCTATCTTCAAGGATATTGTAGATATAAAGAGATTACTTTTATACCCCGTGTATGGTACAGGATACACGAAAGAGGAAAAAGATATCCTTTGGATGCCAATGGAGATGACAATCCTGACATTTGGAATTATCTAGGTTACGGGGATTTGAAAGTTATCATTCCATATAAAGACAATCTTTTCTCATTCAAATTTAGAGATAATTTAAAAACAAATGGCAACAAGGGGTCTGTATTATTTGACTGGAGTTTTCCTATTAATAAAAAAAATCTTTACTTATATATGCAAATCTTTAGCGGTTATGGAGAAAGTCTTATAGATTACAACAAAAGAAATAACAAAATCGGCATAGGTTTTGCCATATCAAGGTGATCTCAAACCCTAACTTACAATAGTGAAAGGCTATCTTTACAGAGAGATTTCCAACTATTTTTACTTTTCATGTCCAAACACTTTTTAAACGCATTTTTTGCATCTGTTTTATCATTTAGCTTTAAAGATATAGCTCCTATCTCATAATATATCCTTGATAAAGTCATAGAAGAATTGATTCTTGTAGATAAATTTTTTAGTACACCAAGAGCAATTTTATTTTTATTCAATCGTTTCAATGAGGCTATATAACTAAACTCAATTTCAGGAGAAAGTGGATAACTTTTGTATTTTTCTTGCAATTTAACTATCTTTTTAGCATATTTTATTACCATTAGATCATCAGCTCTTTGTTTTGCCAAATCAATAATTTTTTTATAAATTTCTATATTTTTGAAGTTATTTCTAAAGTTTTTGTCTATCTCTTGAGCAATTTGTATGGCCATGTTGTATTTTTTCAAATTATATAGGGCAAAAAATTTATAATAAAGACCTTTGTAGATAAAAGTATTTATCTTAAAAGCTTTTGCAAGAGTGATCATATCCTCAGCAACCAAATCTAACTTTTTATAAGAGTGTGTTAAAAGTAGAGATTTTGCCTCTATGTCTAGCCAAGTGATTTTCTCTTTTGTGTTTATATGTTTGTCTTTTACCATTTTATTGCTTAACTTTACAGCCCTTTTATAATTATAAGTTTGAAGATAACAAATTGCTAATTCTTTTTGATTTGATGTGATTGTTAGATTATAATCATTTATATATCCTATTGCTGCGATACAATTTTCATTTTTCAGTGAAGATAAGGTCAATAAAAGTGCTATCTCTTTTTTTAATTTTTTAACTATTTTTTTATTGTTAAAATTTGTTTCCAAATTATTTAAAATAAGTAAAGCTTCTTTGTATTTTTTCTCTTTTATTAGAGCTTTTGCTTTGAGTATTTTAGCTTTTTCATAGATCGGACCGGCTTTGTATCTATTTATGAGTTTATCATAATATTTTATTAGTTTTGTAGTATTGCTTTCATTTATGTCAAAAAACATACCGTCAAGACTCTTTGTGACTTGATCAACATAGTTGCCGTATTTAAATAAAGATAAGTATTTTTTGTAGTAATATGATGCTTTTTTGTACTGTTTGTCTTTGGCGTATATATCCCCAAGTTTTTTTATGATCAATTCTTTTAGATCAGGCTCTCTTTTAAGTTTGTTTAATAATTTTTCAAGAATTTGTTCAGCTATATTATACATACCATCTGCACTTAAATTTATAGCTAGATCATAAGCTTTTTGGTGATCTTTTAAAATAAAATCAGCATTTGCATTGATGATCTTCTCATAATAAACTTCAGCTTCTTTATATCTTTTTGTTTTTATATAAAAATCTGCTAGTTTTTTAGCAGCTATTGAGGCTACATTGATATCTTTTGTGGAATATAGTACATCTTTGTATAGTTTTATCGCCTTTTGCTTTTGATTTGTTGCATATAAACTATCGGCGAAGGTTATGATGCCTAGTTGTGTATATTTATTTTTAGGATGTTCGGTAATAAGAATATCAAAAAAATATTTTGCATCACTTTGTTGTCCAATATTTTGGTATGATGAAGCAATATAGTATAAAACTTCAGGAATATTTTGATCAGATGGAAATTTTTTGATCCATTTTTTGCCAAGTTTTATTATCTTGTCATAGCTTAAATCTTGTGCATTTGGATTTTCTTGTTTTGTTTGTAATGTTTTGTAGATCGCCCTAATATAATAAAGCATAAAATCATTTGCAAATATAGATGAGGGATAATTTTTTAAAGCTTTTTGAGCCTCAAGGATAACAAAATCATATCTTCCTTTGTTGTAATCACTCTTTATAGAAAGATAATTATTTATATCTTTGCTGTTATTTAGATAATTTATCGGTATGCCACTAAGATCTAGTGCTCCAATGCTAGGTGCTAACTCCTTTAAAAAATCTACCGGGAAATTGATACCGTTTAGCTTGGAAGTATTTTTTAAAAAAAGTTTATCGCTATAAAAAAGAAAAATCCAATGTTTGGCATATTTGATACTTTTATTTGCAATAATTTTGCTTTTGTAAAGAGGAGTGTTTGCGTTGAAAACTCTTACATTTTCTTTTGGTTTTATTGTGATATAAGTAAAATTTTTTTTATTGTTTATATATAGTTCGAGAGGTTTTGTGTTTTTAGGTGAAATTTTTATTTCATTTTTACCTTTTATTTTGCAAATATACTCATTTTGCTTGATAGTGAGTATCTTTTTTATGCAGGAAAAAGGCTGTGTGTCTGCTATGTGCAAGATATAAATAAATACTTTATTTTCTTTTGTACTATTTAGTTTTATACTTAAAGCTTTACTTTCTGTACTAAAAAAAATAAGAAAAATAGATAAGAATATGTATTTCATAAGGATAATTATATCATAACTTTGCCTGCGGAAAAAATCCACAGACAAAGAGATATATTACATTAGATTTTAAAATCCACTAGCAACTACATAAGAACTTATCATCTCTAAAAATGGTTCTATGGTAAAAATAGCTAGTATTGTAACAGCGGCAGAAAATCCTACTATGGTTTTTAAAGCTGTTGAAGCATTTTTTACATAAGCTATATTTGCTTTTTTGTCAGGTTCTTTTAAAAACATAAATACTACCAATTTTAAGTAATAATAAGCTGCAATAGCACTATTTAATACCATCAATATAGCAAGTAAAGTATTGCC
>JALVWI010000054.1:0-2592 GCA_027038335.1 Campylobacterales bacterium
GGTATGATAGCTTTTTTGTAAAAGACAAATAGCAAAATAGCAACTACTAAAAACTTTATAATAGGAATTATAGGAGAAATATATTGATCCATTTTATCTACAAAAGTTTTTGTGATAGGTGCTTCACCATTTTTTGAAAGAGGTTTAAATTCAAAACTACTTACAGTAACTTCATCGCCTCGTTTTTGATCATATCCTATGGTTTGTTCTACTATACTTTTGATCTGGGCTAACTCTTTCGGCGATAACGGCACAAACTCTTTTCCTACAACTTTTCCATTTTTATCTTTTTTATCTATATATTTTCCATCTACTACAACTGCTGCTGTTACTCTTTTTAATGTAGCAAACTCTCCTTTAGATTTTAAAACTTTTTTTGATATTTCATAATTTGTAGTAGTGGTACTTTTTGTGTAAGTCTCTTTTGAAGCATTACTCTTTTGAAGACCTTGAACAGGTCCGATATTACTCACAGCTCCCGGAACTCCACCTGTACTTGCCGGAACAGAACCCTCTTTTTTTATTTCTTCACTTTGTTCACTTCTAGGAACTGAATTTGGATCATATATTTCATTAACTTCACTTTTTCTATTGAAATCAAAATCCATACTAACTCTAGCTACTACTTTATCTGTTCCTCCGACAATTGGGGCTAAAACTTTTTCTATTTTATCCTCATAGGAATCTTCAAAACTATTTTTATAATGAATTTGTGCTTTTATAGCATCAGAATCAAACTCATTTTCATTATCACCTAAAGTAACACCGTTTGGATCTATAACTTTTACATTTTCAGGAGTCATTTTTGGCACAGATGATGCTATCAAATTTTTTATACCTAAAATTTGCTTATTTGATAATTTTGTAAGAGGTTTTAAATGAACTACTACTGATGCTGTAGGAGGAGCACTCTGCTCAGCAAAGACACTCTCTTTCGGCAATGCTATATGTACATCAGCCTCTTCTATAGGATCAAGCCCCTCTACAGTACGAGATAACTCTCCTTCTAGTGCTCTTAAATATTTTATATGTTGCTCAAAATCCGTACTTCCGAAATTTTGTTTATCAAAAAGTTCAAATCCAACTTTACCGTTTTTAGGAATACCTTTAGCGGCTATTGCTATCCTCTCTTTATAAACTATATTGCTTGGAACTTCAATGGTTCCTTCATTAATGATTTTATACGGTACGTTATCTTTTTCAAGTTGCTGAAGAATCAAAGCTGAATCTGAAGGGGAAACTTTATCAAAAAGTACACTGTAATTACTACTTACATTTTTGTTATTAAATAAAATTAAAAATATTAAAAAACCTACAAGAGCTACCAAAGATGCAGCTATAACACTCTTTTGTTTAAAAGTTAGTTTTTGTATAGTATCAGTAATTTGCTGTAAAAGTACCTTAAAGTCCATTATTATCCTGCATTATAAATTTGTGAAAAATTTGTAAAAAATTTATCATTTTCATCTTTTTTACCGATTGTTATCCTAACGGCATTTAACCCATAAGATTTTAAATCTCTTATTATTATACCTTTTTTTAATAAAAAATTAGAAATTTCTGAAGAATTTTTACTATTTTTAAGCAAAAAAGTTATAAAATTGGTATAACTTGGTATATATTCTATCTTTAGATGATCAGCAAATTCTTCATATCTTTTCATTTGTATAAAATTATTTTTTAGACATTTTTCTACAAAATCATTATCTTTTAAAGATTGAGTTGCAGCCTTAAGTGATAAAGTTGTTATATTAAATGGGGGTCTAAGCTTCATAAGATTTTGAATAATTTCACCTTTTGCTATACCATAACCCACTCTCATACCTCCAAGACCGTAAGCTTTTGAAAAAGTTCCAAGATATAAAACATTTGAAAAATTTTCTATCACATCTTTGGGTTCTATTTTCATCCGTTCATCTTTGTATGCGGCAAACTCCTGATAAGCTCCATCTATGATAACAAGTGTGTTTTTATCTATCTTTTTTAAAAATTCATAAACTTCGCTCTTTTTTAGCGTTTCACCCATAGGATTATTCGGCATACACAAAAATATGATAGATATATCTTTTCTACTTTTATAAATTTTTAAAAATTCATCCAGTTTATGTATATCACTTGGGGTTTTAAGTATATTTGTTCCAACAGCTTTAGCATATATCTCATACATAGCAAATGTAGTTTTTGCCATAAGTACGCTATTGGTTTTATTTGCTTTTGCTCTTGTAGCAAACTCAAGTATTTGATCACTTCCCGCACCTATGATAATTTCATCACTTTTTACATCAAACCTTTTTGAAAGTCCCTCTTTAAGCTCGTACATACTATCGTCAGGATACAGATACATTTTATCGCATATCTCTCTTACGGCTTCAACAACTTTAGGACTACTTCCGTAAGGATTTTCGTTACTTGCAAGCTTTATTACATTTTCAGGCTTGATCCCATACTCTCTTACAACCAATTCAATAGGCTTACCCGCACTATAATTTTTTATATCTTTTAATTCTTCATTAAATTCCAACTTTTTACTCCTGTTTCATGATTCGTGACTCGTGATTGGTTGTCGGCATTTTCTTCTAAAACCTAAATCCT
>JALVWI010000054.1:2692-16007 GCA_027038335.1 Campylobacterales bacterium
CCTAAATCCTATTAATTGCATAGCTTCCAAGCCACTTTATATCATATCCGCTATTTATAACCCTTTGGACATTTTCATCATCTACATAACCCTCAAAATCAAGATAAAATACCGTCTCAAAGCTACTATTTTTCAGAGGTCTTGATTCTATTTTAGTTAAATTTATCTTCTCTGTTTCAAAAATTTGTAAAAATTTTACCAAGCCTCCCGGTTTATCTTCAGTTTTTGCAAGTATAGATGTTTTATTATGTTTGGCTCTATCAGTTTTAAAATCACTTAAGATCAAAAATCTTGTCTTGTTTGCCAAATTATCCTCAATCTTTTCAAAAAGTATAGGAAGTTGATACATTTTAGCTGCAATCTTGGAGCAAATTGCGGCTGATGAAGGATCTTTTAATGCCATTTTAGCTGCTTCGGCGGTTGACTTAGTAGGAATAAACTCCAAATCCAAAAGCATATGCTCTTCTAAAAATTTTCTGCATTGATTGTAGCCCTGAGGATGAGAATATATCCTCTTTATCCTCTCTAGTGAATCACTAAGTGAAGCAAATGAATGATGGATATCCATAATAACTTCAGCTACTATTTTAGAATTGTATTTTCCAAGACAATCAAGCGTGATACCCACTATGCCGTCAGTATTATTTTCTATAGGTACTACTCCATATTTTGCCTCTTTATTTTCAAGTATTTTAAAAATAGACTCAATTCCGCTAAGCGATAAATAATCAGCATAAGCACCAAATCTACTCTCTGCAACTTGATGAGTAAAACTTCCTTTCGGTCCTAGATATGCAACTCTCTCAGGCAATTCAAGATTTCTGCTTGCAGCAAATATCTCAAGATATATAGCTTCTATCGCCTCATCGCTAATGACACCTTCTTTATGAGCTTTTAACCTTGAGATTATCTCTTGTTCACGCTCCGGTCTATAGATAGCTCCACCTACTTTATGTTTTAGTTCACCTACATTTTTTACTATCTGCATCCTCTTTTCAAGAAGAGTTAAAATCTCATCATCTATGCTATCTATCTGTTCTCTTAATTTTTTTAAGTCTATTGTAGAAGTCATTATAAAAACTCTTTTTCCAATCTTATCAAATCCTCAAAGCTTTCTCTTTTTCTTATAAGCCTATCTTTACCATTTTCTATGGCAACTTCTGCTGCTCTACCTCTTGAATTGTAATTACTACTCATAACAAACCCATAAGCTCCCGCACTTTTTATCACAAGTACATCTCCATGTTTAAGTCTAGGCAATTCAATATCCTTAGCAAAGAAATCTCCACTTTCACACACAGGACCAACTACATCACATTTGCTTATATCTCCACTGACATCTACGGCTTCTACGGCATGATAAGCTTTGTATAAAGATGGTCTTAAAAGGTCATTCATACCGCCGTCAACAACAACAAATCTTTTTGTATTGTTAACTTTTTCATATAATACGCTTGTTAAAAAGTATCCGCTATTGCCCACTATATATCGACCCGGCTCACAAACTACCGTCACATCAGTACCTTTTAGTGCTGCTAAAACCGCTTGAGCATAATCATATAGCCTGATAGTCTCTTCATCATTATATCTGATACCTATACCGCCTCCAATATCAAAAAATTTTATATCTATATCCAACACTTTAAGCTGTTTAAGCAAAGATGCTACGATCAAACTAGCTTCTTCTATAGGTTTTAGATCTGTAAGTTGGCTACCTATATGAAAATGGATACCTATAGGTTCTATATAGTTTGAATTTTTAGCTCTTATATAAAGTTTTTTTGCATTTTCTATATCTATACCAAATTTATTTTCATTTAATCCTGTAGATATATACGGATGGGTTTTGGCATCAATGTTTGGATTGACTCTTATGCTTATCCTTGCTTTTTTATCCAATTTTGCTGCTATCAATTCTACTCTATCAAATTCTGCTTCACTTTCGATATTTATCATTAAAATATCTTTTAAAATTGCCTCTTCTATTTCATCATCTCTTTTGCCGACACCGCTAAAAATGATCTTGTATTTTGGAATACCGGCATACATTGCTCTTTTTACTTCACCCATTGAAACACAGTCTGCTCCAGCTTCAAGTTCAGCTAAAAGTTTTAAAACTGAAAGATTTGAGTTTGCCTTTACCGCATAACACACCAAAGACTTTCTAGCTCTAAAAGCATCTTTTAATTCAAAATAATTTCTCTTAATATCTTCAAAGTCATATATATACAGAGGAGTTTGATATTTTTTTGACAACTCTTTAAAGTTTAACATTGATAACCTTTTTATAGTGTAAGAGTAGATTATATCAAAAAAAAGATAAATTATCTATTTTTTAAAAATAGATATGTCGCAAAAGAACCTAAAAGAAAAATAGGTAAAATTATGCCAAATTCAGGTTTTATCACACCGTTAAGAGACATTTTTATAAGCATAAAAAGTATAGACCAAACTATCAAGGAGATAAAGATAAAAACTGAACTAGCGATAGCTAAGTTAAAAAATCTATTACTTATAGGAAGATAATAAAAAAGTATCATATTAAGAAAGGGTGCAAAAAATGGAAAAATAAGCATTGCAAACAAAGAGGCTTTTATCTTTGAAATATTGACATTTTGCGATAAGAAAAGTTTTATAGCCTGATAGGCATCTGTGATGGAAAAACTATTTTTCCCCTCATAAACATTTTCAATAATTTTAGGTTTAAAGCCTTTTAAAGTTTTATAATGACTATAAGATATTTTACTTAATTTTGCATTTTTTTCACTAATAGACGGCTTTCTTATTATCTCAATATTATTCAATACCCAATATTTTTTTACAAAGTTTGCACTTTTTGCTTTAGTAATTGTTCTTAAGTCTTGATTTTTTATATTAAATATTCTGATGTTGTATGCTTTCTTTTTAAACGGGTCTAGTTTTTGTATAAATATATAATTATTATTATATTTTAAGAAAAGATTATTGGAAGATGTGGCAACAGTCGAGTGATTTAAAATATTGTAAGCATACTCTTTTGAATATGTAAAGTTGGTAAAATTCAATGAAATATAAAAAAAAGTTATTATAATAGATACAAAAAATATAGGCTTTATAAGTGAATTTTTTGAAATTCCCAAAGCATACATAGCTATTATTTCATTTGTTCTTATGAGATTAAACTTTGATATTATCATAGCAATTACCAAAGAAATAGGAAGTGTATAATTTACGGCATTTAAAAATGTATAAAGTGCATAGAGTATTTGAAGATTGGCTGAATTTGGTAAATTTTTAAAGTTTTGCATCAAGTCAATACCAAGATAAAAAAATTGTAATGCTGTAAATATTATCAAAAAATTCTTGATAAATATAAAAGAGATATACCTTTGATAAATTTTTAAACTCATCATAATTCGTAACTCGTGATTGGTGATTGGTGATTAGTTATTGGTAATTTCATTCCTCAATCCTAATATCCTGAGCCGAAGGCTCACCACATAAGCTCTTTTTGATATTATACTTGCTTGCACATTTTATAGCATCTTGACTTAAAAGATACTCTAAAGTTTCGCTTGCATAAGAGATGATTTTAGGTAAACACTTTTGCTCTTTTTTTGAAAAATTACTCAAAACATAGTTAGCTATATTCTCTTTGTTTATAGGCTTTGAAATACCAAGTCTAATTCTATCATAATCTTTTCCGATATGAGCATCTATTGATTTTAAACCGTTGTGACCGCCGTTACCGCCGCCATGTTTTATGCGAATAGAGCCAAAAGGTATCTCTATATCATCATGTATAACTATAACTCTTTTTATATCAAAATAGTTCATTACTTGTAGCACACTAAAACCTGAATTATTCATATATGTATGAGGCTTTAAAAAAAGAGTTTTTGAAGTTTTGTAAAGCTCACCGTTAAAAGAGCTTTTATTTATCTTAGAAGGATTTAAGTCATAGAGAAATTTATCTATGACCATAAATCCTATATTGTGTCTATTATTTTTATAAGTAGGTCCGGGATTGCCCAAACCGACAACTAGAGTCATTATTTGGCTTTTATAACTCCGACTACCGCAATTCTACCGGCTTCTAAAATTTGCACATTTTCAGGAACCTCTATATCTCTAATAAGTATAGAATCACCTACAGCCAAATTGGTTACATCCAAGGTAAAACTATCTGGTATATTTTCTGGAGTACACTTTACTTTAAGTCTTTTTTTAGAGACCATCAAAACACCTCTGTCTTTTATACCTTTGGCAAGTCCAACAGTTTTTACAGGTATCATAAATTTTGAAACTACTCCCGGAGTTGCCGCTTTCAAATCTACATGCAAAAGGTCATTTGTTACAGGATCTTTTTGGTACTCCTGAACTGCAACTTTCAACTCTTTATCTCCTACTTTTACATCAAGTAGCAAATGAGTTTTATTTCTTACCGCTTTTATAAATTCATTCTTTTTAAAAGCTGCATTTATATTTTCTATCCCTTTGCCATATATATTAGCAATTAGATAACCATCTCGTCTTAAAGCTTTTGTAGCTTTTTTACCGATACTATCTCTAATCATACCTTCTAACATTTCTGTCCTTTTTAAAAAAATTAAGGCTGTATTTTATCCAAAATCACCTTACCGGCTTCTTAATTCCTATCTTTAACCCGCCGCTAGTATCTGTTTTTCCATCTTCATATATATTCATTTGCAATTTCAAATCATTTCTATTTGTTGCATTTAAATAAGCCTCTTTCTGTGTAATAACTCCTTCTTTATACAACTCAAAAAGAGCCTGATCAAATGTCTGTGTTTTATAAGTTACCTTACCGTCTCTTATAGCATCAGGGATTTCATTTTCTCTATCTTCAAGTATTAAAGATTCAATTCTTGCATTTTTTATAAGTATTTCTACTGCCGCAGTCCTTCCCTCATCTACTCTTTTTACCAATCTTTGGGATAATACACCTTGCAAAACTGAAGCCAAAGAAAGCTTTATTCTGTTTTGTTCATTTCCGGGAAATATATTGATAAGTCTTCCTATGGTCTCTTTTGCATCCATTGTATGTAGAGTTGAAAGCACAAGATGTCCTGTTTCAGCAGCATGAATTGCAGTTTCTATAGTTTCCATATCTCTAAGCTCACCGACAAGTATGATATCAGGATCCTCCCTAAGTGCAGCTCTCAAAGCATCTGAAAAATTAAGTGCATCTTGACCGATAGCTCTTTGATTGACAATACATTTATCATCTTTAAATACGAACTCTATTGGATCTTCAATAGTAATTATATGCTTATTTCTTTTTTTATTTATTTCATTGATGATGGAAGCCAAAGTTGTTGTTTTACCGCTACCTGTAGGTCCTGTTACCAAAACAAGCCCTCGTTGCAAAAAACAAAAATCATGAACAATATCCGGTAGTCCTAATGATTTTATAGTAGGAAGTTTAGTCGGAATGGCTCTAAAAACACATGATATTCCATCCATTTGAAAAAATATATTGGCTCTAAAGTTATAATACTCATTTAATTTAAAAGTAAAGTCAACACTCTTTTTTTCTACCAACTCACCAAACCTACCTCTTAATAACTCTTTTGCAAGCATAATAGTATCTTCTTTTAAAAGAATATCCGGAGAAATCTGCACAATATCTCCCATTACTCTTCCTTTTACCGTTGAGTTAGTTTTAATATGAAGATCGCTTCCTTTTTTCTCAATCAGTTTAGCAAGATAAACTTTTAATCTCTTCGTCATTTCAAATGTTAAATTTTTTACATCTACTTCAATGTTGGCACCACTCATACAAAATCCTTTACATAGTTAATTTATTCAATATCTCATCAAAAGCTATCTTAAATGCTTCAATCCCTTCTGTCAATAATTCACTATAAACCTGTTCCATATCTATACCTTGATTTTTTAAAACTATAAAATATTCATCCAACATATCATTGGACAATGGTTTCTTAGGGGTAAATTCTTTTGCTTCTAAAAACAGATCGATAGTTTTAAGAGGTGCTGTATTGATAGAGTTTGGATATAGCAACTTTTTTATATAATAATCGCTTTGCAAACTATCCCCTTTTACACCCGTACTTGCAAAAAGTGTCCTTGTATTTATAATGTGCTGACTTTCTATCATATTATATATTTTTGTTGCATTAAATATACCTGTCAATGAAGTTTTTATATTTTTTTCCAAAAGTTTGCTATCTAGTTTTCTATCAAATCTACTTACAAATACACTAATAACAACCTGAGGTAAATTTTTACCTACACCTATCTTTTGCTGTCCTCTTTTGATAGCTTGTAGAGAGAGTTTAGTTTGAAGAGGAGAAAACACAAGAGTTACATTTACATTTATTCCCATACTGACTAACTCCTCAATGACTTCATAACCGGCTTTTGTTGCAGGTACTTTTATCATTACATTTTTCTTTCCTATTTTTTCATAAAGCCTTTTTCCCTCTTTTATACTCTCCTTTGCATCATCACAAAGTCTAGGGTCTATTTCTATACTTATGAAGCCATCATCACCTTTTTCATATAGAGGCTTTAAGATATCAGCAGCTAGCCTTATATCTTCACAAGCTAGTTCTTCATATATCTCTTTAGCTGACAAGTTAGTGAGCTTTTTTATCTCCTCTTTGTAAACAGATGAATTTAAAATAGCCTCTTTAAAAATAGCAGGATTACTTGTAGCCCCGTTTACAACTCCATTGTTTATCAATTTTTTAAAACCGTTTTGTAAAAAATTTCTCTCAACAAAATCACACCATAAAGAAAACTTAATATCTTCCAAAAACATTCACACTCCTTTTAATTCGTGATTAGTGACTCGTAATTAGTATGTCTTTCCTAAAAAACCTAAATCCTTATCTCTAAAATTTCTCTTAAATCTTTCTCATCTATTATATAAGTTGCCTCTTTTTTTAGTATTTCATTTGCACAAAAGGCTACTTTTATTTTCGCATATTTAAACATTGATACATCATTGGCTCCATCACCTATAACCATACAATCTTGCGGAGAAATTCTAAGAATATTTTGTAATCTCCTAAGCATATCTCCTTTACTAAAGCCAAACATCATATCTCCACCGACAAGTCCGCTCAATACTCCGTTTTTATCATGTAAAATATTAGAAAAAGAGGCATCATAGCCTAAGATATCTTTTGCATAGTCTGTTGCATTTCTAAAACCTCCGCTAAAAACTACTACTTTATATCCTCTTTGTTTTAACTTCCTTATGGTCTCTTTTGCTCCTGCCATATAAGGCAAACTATGACAAATTTCATCAACTTTCTTCTTTTTTAAGCCTTTCAACAAAGCTACTCTTTGTATCAAACTTTCAAAAAAATCAAGCTCACCTGCCATAGCTCTTTTTGTTATAGAAGAGACTTCTTCCTTTAAGCCAAGTTCATCAGCCAAAAAGTCTATAGTTTCTCCATCCATTAATGTAGAATCAAAATCAAATACACAAAGTTTCATCATTTACCTTAAGTTAAGCTACGATATAATACTAAAAAATATTTAATAATTGGGTTAAAGATGATAGAGAATTTTATAAAAAAATTACATAGTGATAGTTTTTTAAGTTTAGAAGTTACACCGCCTCATGCACCTACTATTGATAATATTATACAAGATATTAAAAAATACAAGCTAGATACACTAGTTGACGGTTTTAGCACAACAGACAATCCTCTTGCAAGATTGAAATATGACTCAATGTTTTCTGCCCTTAAATTACAACAAATATTTCAAAAAGTTTGTATCACAACTATGAGCATGAGAGATAGAAACAAAATAGCTCTCCAATCAGATCTTCTTGGAATGAATGATTTTGATTTAAGAGTTGTCCTCGCACTGACCGGAGATCCTGCAAGATCCAGTGATCAACCAAATGCAAAAGCAGTCAACGAAGGGAGAAGTACGCTTCTGCTTGATATGATAAAATGTTTCAATTCAGGTATTGACTACTCTGGAAAACCTTTCAAAATAGTACCAAAAAAAATATATCCTTTTGCGGTAACAAATGCTTATGCAAAAAATAGTAAAATTCTATATAAAAATATGCTTACAAAACTTTCACACGGAGCAAGAGCCATCATAACACAACCTGTTTATGATAAAGAAAATGCAAGACTACTTTTGGAAATTTTTAAAGAAGCAAAAAGAGATACTAAGTTTTTAGAAAATGATCCGGTATTGATACTTGGTTTTTTTCCTATAACAAGACTAAGAACAGCACAATTTTTAAACTCACATGTACCCGGCATCCATGTACCGAGTTATTGGATGGAAAAGTTGTTAAAAGCAAAAGAAATTTCTTCTGAAGAAGAGTTAAAAACAGGCATAGAACTTAGCAAAAAGACTTTTGATGACATTTACAATATAAATAAAAAAATACACCTTATGTCAGCAAATCATTTTGAGATCATAAAAGAAATACTTGTCAGTGTTTGTTAATATTTTGATAAATACTAACAAACACTAACAAACTGTTTTTAATTTTAAAAATCCCGCTTTAACAATACATTTACATTTATAATAGTTACTATACTATCATCCATCTTTCCGATACCGAAAATCATATTGTTGCTACCTTCATCTTTGTTGAAAGTTTCCGGTGGAGTTTCAATGTCAGACTGATTTATTCTGATAGCTTTCGTAAGTCTATCTATAACAAATCCGGCTTCATTATTTTCGGTTTTTATTACTATATATCTAGTATCCTCATTTTGGGCTATCGGAGGAAGTCCAAATTTTCTTCTAAGATCTATCAAGGGCAAAATACTTCCTCGTAGATTGAAAACTCCTAAAACATAATCAGGTACACTGGGAACTTTTGTACACTCTATAGGCTTTATGATTTCTTGAATATTGAGTATCGGAACAGCCAACTCTTCATTGCCGACTATAAATCCGACAAGTTGCATTACATTTTCACTATCTTTTTTATCATCACTATTTTGTTGCTCTTGCTGCTTTTGTAAAATTGATTTTAATTTTTCACTCATTTTCTACTCCATAGGAAATTTTAAATTTTTCTTAACAACATTTGCCAAATACTCTAATGAATAAGGCTTAGTTATATACTCTGTCATTCCTACTTCAACACCTCTCATTCTATCAGATTTTGAGGTTCTTGAGGTAACTGCTACTAGAGGAAGATATTTATATCTTGAATATTTTCTAATCTCACCTGCAAGTGTATATCCATCCATTCTAGGCATTTCTATATCAATTAAAACAATATCAAAGTTTTTTTCACCTGATTTTAACATTTGTAGTGCTTCCACTCCATTGGTAGCTTCAGTTATATTAACCCCCAAAGGTCCTAAAGCTTTTTGCATGATCGTTCTATCAGTTTTACTATCATCAACTATAAGTACATTATAATCACTCGGATCTTTTTTGACATTACTAGTTTGTTCTTCAGTAACTTTTTTAATACTACCGTTTGTCTCTTTTGCCAATTCCATCAAGGCACCTACATCAACTATCAAAGTTACTCTTCCATCACCCCTTATAGTAGCACCGGCTATCCCTTTTATGCCTTGTAGATAATCGCCTAGCGACTTGATAACGATCTCTTCCTGTCCGACAAGAGTATCTACTACTACACCTAATTTTGATTCAGCCAAAGCTATAACAACGATATAAAGATTTTCACCACTTTCAAAAACTTCCTCAATACCGAAAACATCTGAAAGTCTAACAAGAGGAAGTATCTCCTCTCTAAGTCTTAAGACATCATTTCCCTCTATAGAGTATATCTCTTCAGCAGGAACTCTAACAGTTTCTAGAACAGATGATAACGGTATAGCGAAATACTCTTCTTGTGCTCCGACCAATAATGCTTGAATAATTGCCAAAGTTAAAGGAATTTTTAACTTGATAATAGTACCTTTTCCTTTTTCACTATCTATATCAATAATACCGTTTAATTTCTCTATATTGGTCTTAACGACATCCATTCCTACGCCTCTTCCTGAAACATTAGTAACTGCTGCGGCAGTAGAAAATCCCGGCTTAAATATAAGTGCAAATGCTTCTTTTTCACTTAGATTGTCTGCTTCTCTTTCAGTGATGATACCTTTTTCCAAAGATTTTTGGATAAGCATATCAGAATCAAGCCCTTTTCCGTCATCAACAACTTCTATAACTATAGAGTTACCCTCATTATAAGCTTTTAGTTCTATTGTGCCGTGTTCTGGTTTGCCCATAGCAAGTCTAGTCTCAGCATCTTCTATGCCATGATCACATGAATTTCTTATAATATGAACTAACGGATCACCTATCTCTTCTATGATAGACTTATCAAGTTCAGTCTCTTCTCCTGAAATTTTAAGCTCTATTTGTTTACCAAGTTCACGAGAAAGATCTCTTACCATTCTTGGAAATTTATTGAAAACTTTAGCGATCGGCAACATCCTTGTTTTCATAACTGCTATTTGAAGATCAGTTGTAACTATAGAAACTGAAGATACTACTTGATTTAATTCTTCTAAAAATTTTTCACCCTCATATCTCTCTTCAACATCATCATATATCTTTAAAAGTCTATTTTTACCAAGAACTAGCTCACCTATAAGATTCATAAGATGATCTAGTCTTTTTACTTCAACTCTTATAGTTTGCTCTAGCGTACTACCGCTACTTTTTTTTACCGCATTAGCGCTACTTTTTTTCTTGGGAGTTGCAGGTTTTTTTGTAGGAGCAGAAGCTTTTGCAGGCTCTTTTTTAGCCTCTTCTTTTGGTTTACTTTCTACTTTCTTCTCTTTTTTCTTTTTCTTTTTTTCTTCTCTTTTTTCTTGTAATAGTCTCTCTATCTCGGCTTCAACTTCTTCATCACTCATATCAGAATAATCCGGTTCCTCTTCCGGTTCACTATCTTGAACAATTTCCGGCTCTTTTTCCTCTTCTATTTCATTTTGCGATGAAGACTCTTGAGCATCTTCTATCTCTTCACCTTTAGATATTGCATCAAGCCTTTTACAAACAGGATGTATATCGATCTCATCATTTTGATCGCTGCCTGTATCTCTTACACTATAAAGTAGAGCTTTCATCATATCAATAGATTCTAAAACTGTGTCCATAACCAAAGGAGTAATGCTAAGCTCTCCTTTTCTAGCTTTATTAAGTACATCTTCCATATGATGGGTAAGCTCGGTTAAAGTATCAAGATTTAAAAAGGAACTTGACCCTTTTATAGTATGGGCTACTCTAAAAATAGAGTTTAAAAGCTCCAAATCTTCAGGATTGTTTTCAAGCTCAACCAAATCCTGATCAAGTTGTTCTATTAGCTCAAATGCTTCTATTAAAAAATCTTCTAGTATTTCTTGCATATCATCCATTACGCTTCCTTCTTACCATTGATATGAGATTTGACAACTCTGGCTATTTCACTATAAAATTCAGGGGCATCAAATTTGGTCAAGTATGCCTCTCCTCCTGCTTCTTTTCCTCTCATTTCACTAAAATGATCACTAATAGAAGAGTTAAATATAAGTGGAATATCAGCAAATCTCTCATCTTCTTTTAATTTTGCTGCAAAATGAAATCCATCCATTTGCGGCATCTCCACATCACTTATAATGATTTTCAATTCTTTTTTAACATCTTCACCATATACATTATATAACTCTTCAAGCTTTTCAAGAGCACTTATACCGTCTTTTGCTTCTATGGGTTTCATTCCCATTTTAGCAAGTGCATCTTTCATCAATTTTCTAGCAGTACTGCTATCATCAACTACTAAGGCTGAACCGCCTAGTTGTTCTATCAAATTATCTTCTAAGTCAATATTTGGTTGATAAATTCCTAACTCTTCCATAATAGTTTCAAGATCAAGTATTAAAAGTACCTCATCATTTTCTATCTTAGTAACTCCGGTTATTTGAGCTTTGTCAAGTACACCGTTACCCATCGAAAAACTACCTGATTCTATATCTTTCCAACTAATTCTTCTTATTCTTTTTGCCTCATGTACTATAAAACCTATGAGCATAGAGTTAAATTCCGCTATTAAAACCCTAGGTTTTATATCAATATCTTCAGGAACTTTTATGCCCATCCATTTTGCAAGATTGATAACAGGTATCACAACACCTCTTAGATCAAAAATCCCTTCTACAAAATCAGGAACATTCGGAATCTCTGTAATATTAGGTATTTTAATAATTTCTCTTACTTTTACAACATTTACTCCATAAATACCTTCATATACTTTATCACCATCTTTTTTAAAAATACGAAAGTCAACAAGCTCCATTTCATTGGAACCCACTTGTAAAACATCTTGTTTTTTCACTTTAAAATCTCCTTTTCGTTAAAGCAAACTTCATTGAAAATTCCTCTCGCTAAAGCTTTGCCCAAAAGACAAGAAATAAAATCATAAAGATTTTATTATTTATAACTCCTTTTGCAAGGCAAATTGTACTTTTTCAAATCTTAAATGAGATTGTACAATAATAAAACTTTTATTGCACGCAAAAGATGGAATATTTATATATTTTTTCTTTTTTTTAAATTTTATTTGAATACCTTGATGAAAATGACCCTCTGCAATAACTTCAATATCTGTTTTGATAAATTTATCTACTCTTTTTAGAATAATATTTTCAAAATTATTAATGTGCTTACATAATTTTTTATCATACTGTGAATCTATAATTTTTTTAGATATAAAACCGTTTAAAATACTATCTACAAAAGAGACAAATGATAAAAAAACTTTTGAACGTATAATGGTAGTATAAAAGGTATAGGTAAAAGATGTAATTTTATCACCATGCAAAAGCAAAACTTTTTTACCTTGCATACTAAAAAGCACCGGTTGCTCATTATAAGAAAAATTTTTAACTTTTGGAAAAAGTTTTTTCAAATTAAAGTCATGATTGCCGTCAAAATAAAATATTTCTATTTTATTGGATATTTTATTTATCAAATCTATATATTTTTGATTTGTTTTTTGAGTATATTTTACCCCCCCGACAAGAAGATCAAAAATATCACCCATCAGAAAAATTTGTGTCGGTTTTAAAATACCTTGTTCAATTTGCAACAAAAACTGATAAAAACCATCTCTTTTTTCATTGACATGGGCATCAGCTACAAAAAAAGCACCCTCTTTTATAACATTATGGAACATAGGCAATAACAGGTATCCCCATATCTTCCTCAAATCCACTCATTATGTTGGCATTTACAACCGCGCCTGAAGATGAACCCTTTAGTATATTATCTATCGTAGAACAGATATATAGATTTGAGTTTGATTTTTTAGCAAATATATCACAAAAATTCGTTCCGGCAACTGATTTCA
>JALVWI010000055.1 GCA_027038335.1 Campylobacterales bacterium
CTAAATAAATTCTTGTTGAAAAAAGTTAAAAGTTGAACCCTGACCCCAAATACCTTATTGCAAAGATTATTAGAAAAGAAAAGTTGTAGTTGTTACCTGACCCATATTTCTTGTGGGATAGGAGCAAAGTGGATAAGGACAAATTCTACTCACTACTCACTACTTACTCAGCACTAAAACGATATATTGAAAAGTCCTCCGCATTTTGCTTTTCTGCCATTTGAAAAGAGTATGGCTGATGGAGAAAATATAGCTTTTATATTCAATGAGGATACAGTTTTCATAGTGGCTTCAAGTTGGCTGTTTATGATGTGGTTTTTTTTGATAGTTATAGTACCATTTTTTTGGAAAGTTTTATCTGACTCAATATATTCTGTTAACATAGTAGTATCCTCTTGATCTTTTAGTAGAAGTTTTCCTGCAAACTTTTTAATAGCATAAGGATACTTATTTTTTAGAGTGATTGTTAAAGTGTAATATGGCATTATACCACCATTTTTATGGTATTGATAATCAAAATTAACTACTTTTATCTTATCGCAGCTGTTGACTATAAACTCTTTCTTAGTTTCAACTTTTTGCTTTTTTACTTCTTGCTTTAGCTTTTTTATCTCCTGATCTTTTGAGTCAAGTTGCTTTTGCATCTTATTCATTCGCTCTATTATCATATTTAGTTTTTGTTCTATATCATTATTGTTAGCAGAAAAAGCAAAAGATGATAAGATAAATAGTAAAACAATGAGTTTTTTCATAAGCAATCCTTAGATAAAATAGTTAAAGCAAAAGTATAGCAGAAAAAGATAAAAATAGACTAAAACTAAAAGAAAATTAAAGGGATTAGGATAAGACACCTTTAGTAACTAAAGGTGTCTTTATAAAATTAGAACTTATATACAGCTTGTAATTGTAGTTGGTTATTGTCTTTATTATCATAATTGTCATAGTCAAGTACTGAGTAATATGCTCTAAAAGATAATTTTTTATTGTAAGTATAGTATCCATAAAATACATACTCATCTCTATCATTATCTTTAGCACCAACGGCTGGAGTAACTTTATCATCAGTACTGTGATACTCAGCAGCTATCTTAGTTTTTGAATCTATTTGATATCCTAGTCTTGCATACCAAGTACTTGCATCTGTCAAGTTAGCTACATTATAGTCTTGTTGACCAGTAACATTACCAAGAGCAGCATCATCTGTCAAAACTATAGCACCAGCATGCTTATTTGTATCTGCATAACCAACTTTACCACTAAAACCGTTAGCAGCATAAGCTGCAGATAGATTCCAGAAAGTGTGATTGTCTGCACCTGTAGCATCTGACTTACTTGTAGCATAGTCACCAGCAAGTGTAAGTCCTGCCATAGGCTTAACTTTTACACTAAAAGTTACATCACTTTTAAGGATATTTGTTATTCTATATCCCCAAAGTTGAGCACTTACCATATCACTACTATATAAAACGGCACCACCAGCTATATCAGCACCAGTAGCACCTAAATTTATATTCTCTATATCATCTACAAAAGCACCTGCTACTGTAAAACCATTACCAAGACCATAAGTAGCTACGACACCGCTACCTAGAGGTTCACCGTATCCTGGAGCTGTTACACTTGTAACTACAGGGATTCTACCAGCTATTACATTTAATCCTGCATCAGAGTATGAAAGAAACAAATGTGAAGCTATTAATCCACTTCTTGTTAAATCACTTGTAAAATGGTTACCATTAGATCTAGCATTTTGCTCTGCTAAAACATCATAATGAACTTTGAAAGTATCACTTGCTGGAATAGTAAACTTAAATATACTACTTCCTCTCCATCTGTTATAATCAGCAGAACCTTTTTTGTCATGATCATTATTATAGAATCTTAATCTAACCATACCACTTAAATCTACACCTTTTATAGCATCCTCTAGTGAGGTAGCATTTGCTACTGAAAATGCACCCGCAGCTATAACTGCTGCCAAACTTAGCTTAGCTAATTTCATATATATCTCCTTGTAAAATTGTTTTCCTGAGTATTATACAAGAAAAATTTGTAAAGTTCAATTAAATTTAGCTTAAATTTGGGGAAAAAGAGGATTTAGGGTTTAGGATTTAGGATTTAGGGTTGAGAAAAAGTAGGTTATGAGTGTTGAGTGTTGATAAAAAGTGGGTAGTGAGTAGTGAGTAGTGGGTAGTGAGTAGAATTTGTTCTTACCACCTTTACTCCTTTACACCTATCCCAAAGCTCTAAGCTCTCAGCTTTTAGCCCTTGGCTAAATCCGAAGGATTTATAATAAATGGTTTAAAATTTTTTAAAAAGTTGAGAGTGAGTTCCTAGTCTGGCAAATTTTATACTGTTTGGTTCACTTTTGTATATCAAAAGCCAATTTGGTTTTATATGACACTCGCTATATCCTTGCCACTCTCCTATAAGTTTGTGTGCTAAAAATCTTTCATCAAGTTGTTTATTATCTATAAGATGATCCATCACCTCTTTTAGGAGATCAAAATCTTTTTTGGTGTATCTGCCTGATATTTGGTCTCTTTTTATATCTTTTTTAAACTGCTTATCAAGTCTTATCTGCTTCAATTAGAGTCCCAAGTCATCAAATAATTCTTTTTTTGAGTTATAAGTTTGGATATCTTTATCATTTTCTAAGTTGCTTATAGCTTTGTAAGTTTCATCATTGGCTATCTTGTTGATGTATCGTTCTATATGTTTATACTTTTCATAGTCCATAACAACTACAAAAGGTTTATCTCTTTTTGTAACAAGAAGATCATCTCTTAGAGCATCTTGAAGTCTCATACTATTTTGTTTTAGGTCAGTTGCAGAAATTGTTTGCATGATTATCCTTTTTGTCTATTTTGAACATTATAAACATTTAATGCTTAAAAAAAAATAACGGGGAGTCAATAGGGATTGGTGGATGGGGCTTTATTTTTCAATCCATTTGAAAATGTCTAGGATGATAATCTTTTGATCTTTGTTGTCAATCAAGTAAGGTATAGTATATCCTTTGTGTATCAAATCTCTTATGTTTTTATCGTTATAGTATAAGGATTGTCTAAATTTGTAAGGGAAATTTACTAAATTATCAATCTTGTCATCTAATTGATTTTTAAAGTTTAAAGCTCTGTTTTTGCTATCTTTGGCAATGAAAGAGAGTATTGATTTTAGAGATGTGGTGTATTCTTTTTTTCTGATGATTTTCATTTACAGTGACTTTAAAAAACTATCCATATCTTTATCATACTCTTCTTGAGTTAAAAGTGTAGCACTACCGTTCCTTACATCTTTAACAGCTTTTGCAACTCTTCTTTTTGCTTCTTCGGTAGTTATGGCTGGGTATCCGTCGTCTAAAAAGTCATATATCATCTCTTTAAATCTTTCTTGTAGATTGACTCCGCTATCTACTACTTTTTTATAAATATGATCTTCTATCTCTATCTTTATGGTTTGCATATCTGACCTTTTTATGTTTATTATTGTGTGCATTATAGTATAACTGTATTTAAAAATCAACTATAAAAATGGGGGATTTTAGCGGGTAGTGAGTAGTGGGTAGAATTTAAAATTTACATAGAGGTTGGGCAATAATGATAGTATGTTGTTGTAGTTGGTTTAGGATTCGTAAAAGTATGATTGTTCTATGCCTTTGAAGATGATTTCTCTGTCATTTATCATGTCTGTTAAGTTTTTTGATAGTAAGGTTTTAAGTTCCAAGTCATTTACAGGACTTCTTTCCATAGCTTGGAGATATAATAATTTCTCTACATTTTGCCAGTTAATAACTTTTTTGAGTCCCTTTTTTAGCATCATATCCAGCCATATTCTCATAGCTCTGCCGTTTCCCTCGCGAAAAGGATGAGCTATATTCATTTCGATATATTTTTCTA
>JALVWI010000056.1 GCA_027038335.1 Campylobacterales bacterium
CCTGATCAGCTTTTTTATTTGAAACTGTTTTGTCGTTATAATAGACTATGCTATAGTTGTTATCAGCCGTGGTATCGCTCAAAACTCTTTCTAAAAAATGTTTTGCTACAATACCGTCTGCTATTATGAGTATATCTTTCATATAGATATTATAGCATAAATAGGATAAAGGATGAAGAATGAGGTTTAAAATAGATGCTGTTGATGGGGATGCAAGAGCTTGCACGATAGAGACTGCTCATAGTGTCATACAAACTCCTGTTTTTATGCCGGTGGGAACGGTAGGTAGCGTGAAAGCACTTGATGCTTATGATATGAGTGAGATACTTAAAAGCAAAATCATCCTTGCCAATACCTACCATATGTATCTAAGACCGGGAGATGAAACGGTAAAAGAGTTTGGCGGACTTCATGGATTTACTACTTATGATAAAAGTTTTTTAACTGATAGCGGCGGGTTTCAGGCATATTCATTAAGCTCTATCTCAAAAGCAGATCCAAACGGCATACATTTTAAAAGCCATATAGACGGCTCATCTCACTACTTTACCCCTGAAAAAGTTTTGGATATTGAGTACAATTTAAACTCAGATATTATGATGATACTTGATGATTTGGTAGCACTTCCGGCTACTAAAGAGAGGGTTAAACTTTCAATCCAAAGGACTTATGAGTGGGCTAAAAGATCTATAGAGTATCATAATAAAATGAAACAGCTTGAAGAAAACTCTAAGCAAAATATCTTTGCTATCATCCAAGGCGGAACTGACAAAGAGTTTAGAAAAATTTCTGCTCAAGGTTTAGTATCTTTGGAAGATTTTGACGGATATGCCATAGGAGGTTTGAGTGTAGGTGAAAGTAATGAAGAGATGTATGATATAGTCTCATATACTACTCCTTTTATGCCGATAAACAAGCCTAGATACCTTATGGGGGTAGGAACTCCCGAGGATTTGGTGGAAAATATAGAAAGAGGGGTTGATATGTTTGATTGTGTTATGCCTACAAGAAACGCAAGAAACGGTACTCTTTTTACAAGTTACGGCAAAGTAAATGTCAAATCCTCAAGATATAAGCATATAGATGAACCTATAGATAAAGAGTGCGGTTGCTATACTTGCAAAAGATACTCTCTTGGATATATTCACCATCTTTTCAAGGCAAAAGAGATAACCTACTATAGACTTGCTTCGATTCACAACCTACACTACTACTTAAACTTGGTAAAAGAGGCAAGAAATGCTATAATAAACAGTAGTTTTAAGCAATTTAAGAAAAATTTTTATAACAAGAGGGTAAAATAATCCTTCAAATGTCTTTATAAGGAATTGTAATGTTAAAAACTATCAAATCAAAGCTTATAGCAACAACTTTATCATTTTTTATAATAGGCTCAATAATACTTCTTATATTTATATCATATAATTCAAATAAAATCATAAAAAATTCTACTACAGACAACATAAATACATTGAGTGATACTATTTTTGTAGGTATCAGAACAGCTATGAATATGGGAGATCCAAAAATTGTAGAAGAAACATTAAAAACCATCAAAAATATCAAAGGTATAGAAGATATAAATATAGACAAATCAAAAGAAGTTATCAAAGTTTTTGGACTTAAAGAGCATTTTACAACAAATAAAATGGTACAAAAAGTTTTTCAGACAAAAAAACCGGTAATATTAGAACATAATATAAATGGAAAACATATACTTGAGATTCGTAAGCCTCTGATCGCTACAAATGAATGTTTGTCTTGCCATGCAACTTCTAAAAAAGGAGATGTTTTGGGCGTAATGAATCTTCAATTATCTTTAGAAAAACCTGATAAAGAGATAGGCACTTTCAACTACCTTATAGCTACAAGCCTTATCATTGCTGCTATTATAGCCACTATGGGTTTTTTACTATTTTTTAAAAAAGAGATACTAAAACCATTAAATATCTTAACATTGAGAGTTAAAGATATAGCCACAGGAGATGGTGATCTTACAAAGAGACTTCATTTCGTAAAAGAAGATGAGTTATCTAAAACGGGACACTGGGTCGATATATTTATAGAAAAAGTGCAACACTCTGTTGCAGAAGCTAAACATTCTAGTCAACAAAATTTAAATCTTTCAAATGAACTTGAAAAAAGTTCTATTCATTTAAATAGCAAAATATCTGAAAATTTAAATGAAATTGAAGGTGTTAATACAATGGGTAATGATATGAAGTCCATTTTGGCTAACACAGTTGAAAGTGCTAAGAAAAGTAAAGAGGATATAGAAGAAGCAGATAAAAAACTTCAAGCTGTTAAAGAAAGCATCAATAAAATGAGTGAAAAGATGCAAGAGGAGTCTCAAGCAGAAATTGAGCTAGCAAATAGAATAAATGATTTAAATAAAACAGCAGAAGATACAAAACTTGTTTTGACTAAAATTTCTGATATTTCTGATCAAACAAATCTTTTAGCATTAAATGCCGCTATAGAAGCCGCAAGGGCAGGGGAGCATGGAAGAGGCTTTGCTGTAGTTGCTGATGAGGTTAGAAAACTAGCCGAACAAACTCAAAAGTCACTACTTGAGATAGACGCCACTACCAATTTAATGGTACAGGAAATTGCCAATGCAAGCGATGCTATCAGTAAAAATGCTAAAAATATAGAAAAACTTTCCATAGATGCTTTAGAGGTGAATGATAATATAGATGAAACTTCTAAGACCGTAAGAGTAGCACAAAAAGTTTCTGATGATTCACTCAAAGAGTCTATAGAGTTGGCTGAAAATGTTGAAGATATTTTAACCAAGATAGAAGACATATACGGCAATTCTAAAGAGAACATAAAAGTTGTAGAAGAGATGAGAACTATCTCTAAACAGATAAAAGAGAGTGCAAAAGAGTTAAATATAAAACTCAATAGTTTTAAGACTGCATAGTTTTAACTATCCAGTCTTATTTGAACTGATTTTTGATGTGCTGTCAATCCTTCAGTTTTGGCTAACAATGCACAAGCCTCGCCTATCTCTTTTATGCCGTTGTCAGAAATACTTATAATAGAGGATTTTTTGATAAAATTATCCACACTCAAAGGTGAATAAAATCTAGCCGTACCTCCGGTAGGAAGAGTGTGATTTGGACCTGCTATATAGTCCCCGATAGGCTCAGGTGTATTTTTACCCAAAAAGATAGCTCCGGCATGTTTTATAAGAGGTAAAAGATCAAACGGTTTTTGAGTCATGATCTCCAAATGCTCCGGTGCGATTTTATTCATCAATTCCACAGCTTCACTAAGATCATTTACAATAATGATAGCTCCTCTTTGCTCTATTGATTTTCTAGCTATCTCTTCTCTAGATAGAGTTTTAAGATATGAGTAGATATGATCTTTAGTTTGGATAGCTAAACTTTTATCAGTCGTTATCATAATGGAGCTTGCCATTTCGTCATGTTCAGCTTGAGAGAGAAGATCTATGGCTAAGTATTTTGCGTTTGCACTACTGTCGCTTATGATACCTATCTCACTAGGACCTGCAATCATATCTATATTTACTTCACCATATACCGTCTTTTTTGCGGTTGCTACAAATATATTGCCGGGACCTGTTATGACATCGACTTTCGGTATAGTTTTTGTTCCATAAGCTAAAGCAGCTATAGCACTAGCCCCTCCTACTTTAAAAGCTTTCTTGATACCGCATATATGCATTGCAGCTAGTAAAAGTTCATTTATCTCATTATTTGGAGTAGGGGTACAAACTATTATCTCTTTTACACCTGCTACTATGGCAGGAATGGCATTCATAAGAAGTGAGCTAGGATATGCTGCTTTACCTCCGGGTATATAAAGTCCGGCTCTATCTACGGGTGTTACTTTTTGTCCCAGTATA
>JALVWI010000057.1 GCA_027038335.1 Campylobacterales bacterium
TATGAAGATAGATTTTTTTATGCTACTACCAAGAGTGATATTCCATATTTTGAAAAAGATTTCAAAAAAGGAGATTTTCTATTTTTTGGAAGTGAGACTGCCGGTATTCCAAAGTATTTTATGGAAAAAAACTGGAAAAATAGTATGACTATACCTATGGGTGCAAATGGAAGAAGTCTAAATCTCTCCGTTAGTGTGGGTATAGTGCTTTATGAAGCAATAAGACAAAATTATAGTGTCTTTAAGCACTAATTTAAATAAATTTCGGTAAAATATAGGCTTTTCATAAGAATTTATAGATACTTTTCCATATTAGGAGACTTGCATGACTACAAAAGAACTCTATCAAAAACTTGAAGATTTGATTTCTCATAAAAAGAAAGATTATGTAACTTATGCGGAAGTTATGAGCCTTTTTGAGAAACAACCTACTGCCTCAAATGCAAAAAAACTCCTTTCATTTTTAAAAAAATATAATGTAAAGCTTATAAGTTCAGCTGAACTTGCCAAACATAGAAATGTTGAAGAAGCTAAAAAAAGAGAAGAAGATAGAAAAAAAGTCCAAGATAAGGCTCTTGAAGAAGAGTTTGATTTAGCAAGTGAAAAAGAGCTTTTGGAATGGAGTAGAAGTGATAGTCCTGTTAGAATGTATCTAAGGGAAATGGGTAAAATTTCACTTTTAACAAAAGAAGAAGAGATAGATATAAGTAAACAGATAGAATTTGGTGAAGATATCATTATAGATGCTTTTTGTTCAGTCCCTTATCTGATCGATTTTATACTTGATTATAAAGAACCTCTTATAAACAGAGAAAGAAGGGTTAAAGAACTTTTTAGAAGTTTTGATGATGACGATGAAGATGATGATGACGATGAAGAAAATAATTCAAAAGCTAAAAAGACAAGTTCAAAGATATTGAAAAGAACAAAAAAAGTTCAAGACAGTTTTAAACTTCTTGAAAAAGCGAAAAAAGATTGGATGAAAGCATCTTCTAAGATTTTAAGTGAAGATGCTACCGAAGAAGAGAAACTTCAATACGATTTGATCCTTGCCTATAAAAAGAAAATACTAAAAGAGAGACTTTTAGAGCTTGGTCCTACAAGTAAACTCATCAACCAATTAGTCAAATCCATGGAAACTGTACTAAACAGCGGTGATGACTTTGAAAAAGAGTTAAAAAGACTTGAGTACAAATTACCCTTGTTCAATAATATTTTAAAAGAAAATCACAAAAAAATACTCTCCAAGATTACTACCATGACTAAAGAAGAGATCTCAGATGCAGTTCCTGAAACTACAATGGTTTCTACTTATGTAGAAATAAAAAAACTTTTTAAAACAAAAGAAGCAAGTAAAAATAGTTTCAATCTTGATCCTGAAAAACTTAAAGAAATAGTTGAACAAATAAAAAGAGGTAAAAAGATAGCTGATGCTGCTAAATTTAGAATGGCAAAATCCAACTTGAGACTTGTTGTTTCTATTGCTAAGAGATATACAAACAGAGGTTTGCCATTTTTAGATCTTATCCAAGAAGGTAATATAGGTCTTATGAAAGCAGTTGATAAATTTGAATATAAAAAAGGTTATAAATTTTCTACCTATGCTACATGGTGGATAAGACAAGCTATAAGCAGAGCTATAGCAGACCAAGCAAGAACCATCAGGATACCTATACACATGATAGAAACAATAAATAGAATAAATAAAATTATTAGAAAACATATCCAAGAAAATGGTAAAGAGCCAAGTGTAGATGAGATAGCAGAGGAAGTAGGGCTTAGTATAGACAAAGTAAAAAATGTTATCAAGATAACAAAAGAGCCTATTAGTTTAGAAGCACCTATCGGCAATGAGGAAGATGGCAGATTTGGCGATTTTGTAGAAGATAAAAGTTCTGTATCTCCTATGGATTATATGCTTAAAGCTGACCTTAAAAATCAAATAGATGATGTTCTTTCGCAACTTAATGAAAGAGAAAAGGCTGTTATAAGAATGAGATTTGGTCTTTTGGATGATGAGAGCGATAGAACTCTTGAGGAGATAGGAAAAGAGCTTAGTGTTACTAGAGAAAGAGTTAGACAGATAGAAAGTAGTGCCATAAAAAAACTCAAGCATCCAAAAGTTGGAAGAAAACTTAAAAAATATATTGGCGAATAATATTTCATTTTGAAATATTATTTGTTCTATTATATTTTTTATTGTAAAATTACCACATGAAATTTTTATTTTTAATTATACCTTTACTTTTACAAGCTTTTACATTTAAAGTTGCTGCATATAATGTGGAAAATCTTTTTGATCTGCATTTTAGCGGTAATGAGTATGTAGAGTATATTCCAAACGGAAGATATGGATGGAATAGATATATATATCAAAAAAAACTTAACAATATATCAAAAGTTATATATGACTTAAAGCCTGATATTATATCTTTAGAAGAGATAGAAAGCTTGCAAGCTTTACTTGATCTAAGAAATAGCTTAAAAAGAAGAGGGCTATTTTATAGATATTACGCTATTGCCGATAAAAAAGATACTACTGTTAAAGTAGCTATTTTTTCAAGATTTAAAATCATAAAAACAAGAGAATTACAAGTCGGTTACGGCGATAGATATAGAGATATTCTTGAAGTTAAAGTTGATATAAACGGATATCCTCTTTTGATTTTTGCCAATCACTGGAAGTCAAAAAGTGCTCCAGAGAGTGAGAGGATAAAGTATGCAAAAGCATTAAGAAAAAGGATAGAGACTATTTCTAAAAATCAACCCTACATTATCCTAGGGGATTTTAACTCAAACTATAATGAATATATAACTTTCTTAAAAGATAGAAAATTAAACAATACTCATGGAAAAACAGGTATAAATCAGATCCTAAAAACTACCATAAACGGCAAAATGGTTACTTTAAGTGATTTAAAAAGGGATTGTTCATTGCTTTATAATTTATGGCTTGAACTTCCTAATGCTTTAAGATACTCTTATATTTATCATGGAGAAAAAGATACTATAGACAATATACTGCTTCCTTGTTCTATGTTTGATAACAAAGGTATAGACTATGTAAAGAACTCTTTTAGCGTATTTAAGCCTCCTTATCTTTTTAAAAACGGTTCAATTTACAGATGGCAAAAAGCCGGTGGATACGGTAAATTTTCAGGAAAAGGATATTCTGATCATTTACCTATATATGCACTATTTTCCACAGATAAAAAACACCCGGAACTTTTAAGAAAAAAAGAGATAAAATATAAACAAATAACAATATCTTCTTTGTATCATATAGATAAATTATCCTCAACTATGCTTATAAAAAAAGCAGCTATTATATACAAAGATAGAGGCGGTGTTATCGCTAAAAAATTAAATGATAGAGCTATCTATATATATAGGTATAACAAGATTTTTAAAAAGGGTTACTATTATGATATATATGTAAATAGTATAAAAACCTATCAGCAAAATAAAGAGATAGATGCTATAAAAGATGCTACAAGAGTCGGCAAGATTTGGAATATCAAAAAGTATTATCTTCACTATAAAAAAGGTTTAGATTTATCAAGAAAAATTTATCAAAATGAAGTTATTTTTAAATTAAGAGGTATCTATAAGAAAAGATATCTATATTATGAAAAAGATAGAAAGATAAGAATATATAGTAAGATAAAAAATTTTTACCTCAAAGACGGTATGAAATTAACCATAAAAAAAGCAAGAATAGTATGGTATAAAAATGAGCCTGAAATTGTGCTATATAATAAGTATCAAATAAAAGGATATTGAGATGTTAGATACCGTTATGATGGT
>JALVWI010000058.1:0-10494 GCA_027038335.1 Campylobacterales bacterium
GATGACCCTATAAAAATAACAAAAGAAAATATCAATATCAAGATAAAATTTAGCTTTGGAGTTGTTAGGTGTAATACTGATAAAGTTATAAGTAAGCTTTCTTATACTGCAAAAGAAGCTAAAAAATACCCTTTTGCACTTTTTAAATACTATAAAGATAAAGAGCATACTGCCAATGAGAATTTTATCAAATTTAATTCTATCATTTATGATGCTATATTTGAGCATACAAATGCAAATATAGTTCCGTTTTTTCAAGCTATTTGTGATAATAAAACTAAAAAGATAGTGAAATATGAATCTTTGGCAAGATTGCAAACAAAAGATAAGATATATACTCCATATTATTTTTTAGATATTGTTCAAAATAGCGGTTTTATGTATAAAATGACAGAACTAATGATAAAAAATACTTTATCATATATAAGGAGTTTGGAGCAAGATATCGAAGTATCTATCAATATCACAGAAGAGGATCTAAATACAAAAAGAGTGAAAAACACTTTGGAATATTTTTGCAATCTATACAATATAGAACATCAAAGAATAACCATAGAAGTTTTAGAAGGCATTACAACTATAGGTACTAAAAATAATGTCAAGCAATTAAAAGAGATAAAAGAGTCGGGTTTTAAGATAGCACTTGATGACTTTGGTGTGGAGTATTCAAACTTTGAAAGGCTTAGTGAAATAGATATTGATTTTATAAAAATTGATGCAAAATATATAAAAAATATACACACAAATCCAAAAAGTTATCAAATAGTCAAAGCTATTACGAATTTTGCTCATGATTTGGATATAAAAGTGATAGCGGAATTTGTTGAAAATGAAGAGATTTATAAGAAAGTAAAAGAGTTGGGTATAGAGTTTTCTCAAGGATACTTTTTTGATAAACCTACTCAAGATATAACTTTTGATCTAACATAAGCATCTTTGAGTTTTTTAATTCCGTTTTTTATCTCATCAAAAGTAGAGTTGGTAAAATTTAGCCTAGCGTAAGAGGAGATTTTTTTCTTAGGATAAAAAACTTTGGCAGGCACAAAAGCTACTTTGTTATTTATAGCTTGCTTAAATAGTCGCATAGTATCAGACCCTTTGAATTTAACCCATATAAACATACCTCCTTTGGGGATTTTAAATTCTATATTGTCTTTAAAATTTTCTTTTAATGCCTCCACCATATAGTCTCTTTTTTTCCTATACTCTTTTTGTAAAGTTTGAGTATGTTTTGATAAAGTTTTGTTTTTTATCAAGCCAAGTGCAACATATTGGAAAAATTTTGAACTTTGAAGGTCGGAATTTTCTTTAAGTGTTTGAAATATTTGTATAAATTTTTCATCAGCTCTTATCCAACCTATTCTAAAATCAGGGGCTAAAACTTTTGAAAATGTTCCAAGAGTGATGCTATGATGAGGTAAAAGCTTATCAAAACCCGACTCTTGTTTTCCTTCATATTTAAGAGAGTTGTATGGTGTATCTTCTATGATGAGTATATTGTACTTTTTAGCAAGTTTTGCTACTTTTTCTCTCTCTTTTTTGCTCCAGCTGTAGCCTGTGGGATTTTGGAAAGTGGGAATAGTATAGAAAAATTTAACTCTTTTAGATTTAAAGATTTTCTCAAGTTTTTTTATCTGCACCCCTTTTTCAATATCTATGCTTTTTATACTAGCCCCGTACTCTCTAAAAAGATTTAGTGCTGCTAGATATGTGGGTGATTCGGTAATGATAGTATCATTTTTATCTATAAAAGCTTTACAAAGTATGTCTAAAGCTTGTTGAGAGCCTGAAGTGATAAGGATATTTTTAGCTTTTGTTTTAGTATATTGTTTTGCCAATTCTACTCTTAACTCTTTTAAACCTTGAGCATCAGAGTATTGTAGTATATCGCTTCCTTTTTTTATAGTATTTTCTATCTCTTTTGCTATCATTTCAAGCGGGAACAGCGAACTATCAGGCAATCCTCCCGCAAATGATATGACTGACTTATCTTTTGCAACATTTAAAATCTCTCTCACAAATGATCTTTTGGTAACTTTAACTCTTTTTGCAAATTCTTTTTTCATGATAACTCCTTTTTGGATATTGTATTTTAATTTAAAATATATCTCTACAAAAAAAGTGAGAATATTTTTGTTCAAATGTGCTATAATACGGTAATGAAAAAAGATACAAAAGCCCAATATCTTAAAAAAGTAAATGAAGTTTTATACATCATCCATAAAGATATATCTCAAAATTATAGTGTAGATGATTTGTCTAAAAAAGTAGCACTTTCTCCTTTTCATTTCAATAGAATTTTTAAGAAGATTACAGGAACAAGTCTGCATAGCTATATCAAAAAAATAAGACTCGAATATGCCGCAAATTCTTTACTTTTCCATCCAGACTCAACTATCAGTGATATACTTTTGGAGTGTGGATTTGCATCAAACTCCTCTTTTACTCATGCTTTTAAAAAATTCTTCGGCGTAACTCCGACCAAATGGAGAGAGGTGGATATACCAAAAAATATCATTATAAATATAAAAGATATTTCACCCCCAAAGGCCAAGATAGTCATGTTAGAACAAACCGAAGTTGTTTATATAAGGCATAAAGGGTATGATAAGAGCATAAAAGATGCTTGGATGAAGCTTATATGGTTTTGTGAGAAAGAGGGTATAGAGTTTCAAGCATCTAAAATGATAGGTCTTCATCATAGCAATCCAAATATAGTAGAGCCAAAAGAGTGTAGATATGTTGCTTGCTTAAAGATAGATAAAAAGATATATCCAAAAGGCGATATAGGTGTCATGAAGATACCTAAAATAGTTTGTGCAAAATTTTCTCTCAAAGGAAAGTATGGTGATTTGCTAAAATATATGGACTACATTTACTATATTTGGTTGCCGAGTTCAAAATATGAAAAGATACACTTACCGGCTTTGGCATACTACCGTAAAAATCATTTCATCGAAGAAGATGAAAAGTTTGACCTTGATTTTTATGTGCCTTTGAGATATAAATGATACTATACAAAGTTTCTTACTAAATTAATGATAGAGTTTTGATCCAATGCACCCGATACTCTATGTACTTCAACTCCATTTTTAAAGATGATGATAGTAGGTATCCCTCTTATGCCAAATCTTTGAGCAAGAGTAGGATGATACTCTGTATTTACTTTGGCAAATTGTGCTTTTAAAGGAAAGTGTGAAGCTGCCGCTTCAAAGTTTGGAGCCATCATTTTGCATGGTCCACACCATTCAGCCCAAAAGTCAACTACAACGGGTATATCACTTCCGTTTATATGTCTTTCAAAACTGCTTTCATCAAAGGATATAGGATGAGTATCAAGTAGTGAATGTCCACAATTTCCACAGTTTGCTTTATGTATTTCTTTATTTGCCGGAATTGCATTGATTTTATGGCAATTTGGACAGACTATTTTTATCTTGTTGCTCATTTTTACCCTCCTTATACTTCGGATTTGAATTTGAAACTTTTTTCCATTTTTATAGCTTCATCTCTACCGTAAACAATAATATCTCTATCTACAACAATTTCTTCAGGTGCAATTTTATCAGGATAATCCACAAAATTCAAGATATGTTTTATGCAATTTAATCTTGCTTTTTTCTTGTCATTGCTTTTTACTATAGTCCAAGGAGCATACTCTGTATGAGTAGAACTTAGCATCATAAATTTTGCCAAAGTATATTCATCCCAAAGCTTTTGAGATTCTCTATCAACAGGAGAAAATTTATACTGTTTTAAAGGATCGGTTTCTCTAGCTTTAAATCTTCTAGCTTGTTCCTCTTTTGAAACGGAGAAATAAAATTTAAATATTTTTGTACCGCTTTCAACTATCATTCTCTCAAAATCAGGTGCATCTTTTAAAAATTTATGATGTTCTCTTTCAGTACAAAATCCCATAACAGGTTCAACCATAGCTCTATTGTACCAACTTCTATCAAACAGTACAATTTCACCGGCACTTGGCAAATGTTCTACATATCTTTGAAAATACCACTGAGTTTTCTCTTTTTCATTTGGTTTTTCAAGGGCTACTACTCTAGCACCTCTTGGATTGAGATGTTCGGTTACTCTTTTTATGGTACCGCCTTTTCCGGCAGCATCTCTTCCTTCAAATATTAAGAGATATTTAAGCCCTTTGTCTTTTACATGGTTTTGAAACTTTAACAACTCTATCTGAAGTTTGACAAGTTCTTTTTCATATTCTACAGTCTCTTTTTTCTTACAAATTGCAACTCTACCTTTTTTGCATGGTTTTGTCTCGTTTTGAGGATCTTTTTCTTTTGGCATTGTGCATCCTTTTTTAGTATAATTATACCAATTATACTAAAAAAAGTGAATTTTGTGAAATATACTCATATCATTAAGCCAAATATCAAGCATATCTATATCAAAATAGATAAAGAAAATAATATCCTACTTATCAGCTCAAAAAGTATGAGCAAAGAAGCTTTAAAAGTCTTGGAAGATAAAAGAGAGTGGATAAAAAAAGTTCAAGAGAAAAATAGATCAAAACCAAGAAAAGACAATATCTATAAAGATGGGGGAGTTGTATATCTTTTTTCTCAAGCTTTAGAGTTAGTATTTGTACTAGATAACAAAGAGAGTATAGTTATGGATAAAAGCAAGGTATTTTATCATAGTAAACACCACCTAGCCTCTAAAAAAGCAGTAGAACGATGGTATAAACAGGAATTAAAAAATTATATAGAACCTAAAGTCCAATATTATGCAAAAAAACTCTCTTTGTTTCCAAAAGGTATAAAATATAGAAAAATGAAAAGAAGACTTGGAAGTTGCTCTTATGATAATGTTTTGACTTTTAATTCATTGCTTGCAAAGTTGTCATTTGACGAGATAGACTATGTTATAGTGCATGAATTGGCTCATATAAAGCACAAAAACCATTCTCTTTATTTTTGGCAAGAGGTATCAAAAATCTTTCCAAACTATAAAGAGATAAGAAGAAATATCACTCTTTAGACTTTTTTGAACTCTTTTTTAAACCTTTGTTTTTGTGCCACCTTTCTCTTAGTCTATTTAGAGTTACTGACTTGGTTCCAACCACTTTTGTATGTTCCATATCATGACCTGTAGGAACTTCTAAAAATTGAGACTTTTTAAAAGCAAGGATTTGAGAAGGATAGATACTTCTATGTCCTGTTATAAGATATGCAATGATACCCGAAATAGCTGCATAGTGAGCTGATTGGATACCAAAAAGCTCCAATGCCATAATAGCTGCTGCTATGGGGGTATTGGCTGCACCTGCAACGATACTAACTAAACCTATGGCTGCAAAAAATTGTATATTGCCGTCCAATAAATGTCCTATAGCATTTCCACTAGTAGAGCCTATAAAAAATAAAGGCGTGATAACTCCGCCGCTTCCACCAAATCCAAGGCTCAGTCCCGTAAAAATAATCTTAACAAAAAAATCATACCAATGTAGTCCACCGCCTGTAGGGTTATTTATACTATTTCCTATCTGTTGCATACCAAGACCAAGATATTGATCTCCAAACATTAAAGCAAGACCTATAAGAAACAGACCTCCTATAAAAGTTTTTTGAATATACCCCATCTGCAGATCTTTTTTTACCCAGTGACCAATAGCATGAATAATAGTAATAGTAAGATCTGATATAAGACCAAACAATACTCCGGCTATAACAACTTTTGCAAAAAGTAGTTCATCTAGTCCGTATCTAGGAAAAAAGTTAAAGTGAAATTCTATATATGGAGTTCCCATTGTTTGAGATACTAAAAATGCGGCAAAACCTGCTATAAAAGAGGGTAAAAGTACACTGTATAAAATAGAGCCTACTATCAAAACTTCTACTCCGAAAACCGCTCCGGCTATAGGAGTACCGAAAACTGCTGCAAAACCGGCACTAATACCGCATATAACGATAGCTTTTCTATCTTCGTCACTAAATTTTAAAAAAGAGGCAAAAAGGGAAGCTACACCCGCACCTATTTGGGCACTTGGTCCTTCTTTACCGACTGAACCTCCGGCAGCTATGGTAATAATGGTTGCTAAAACTTTTACAGGAATTACGGCAACATCAATCTTTCCATTTTTTTCATGAATTGCCTGTATAACTTTTTCAGTTCCATGTCCTTCGGCATCAGGGGCAAATTTTTTAACAAGATAAACTGAGATAAGCAATGCAAATGGAAGCAAGAAGTAGTAATGAAAAGGTAAAGAATTTTGTCTATCTATAAAATACTGTATGGTTTTTAAAAAAAGAGTAACACCTGCACCTACAACCAATCCTATAACAGTAGATAAAAATAACCATTTTGCTACACTAGCAAAAAGAGCTGTTTCTTCTGTAATTCTTGTTCTTACCATTTATTTACTTTATTAAAGAGTTTGTAGAATTCTACTCTTTTTTGGTTTAAATTAAGTTTTATTGGATATAAATAGAAAAAATTTAAGAATTATAAAAATAAAGGTGGTGGCCAGAGACGGAATCGAACCGCCGACACGGTGATTTTCAGTCACCTGCTCTACCGACTGAGCTATCTGGCCAAACATTTTTTAGAAATGAAATTATAGCTAAAAGTTTTAAAAAATAACTTAAATTAAAGTTTTTTTACTAATTTCTTAAAAAGCTCTCCTCTTGCTTTGTATGAAGAGTATTCATCCAGACTTGAAGCGGCAGGAGAGAGCAAGGCTACTTCATCACTTTGTAAAAAATTATCAATATCACTTATGATTGTATTTAAATTTTTGTATATTTTTACATTTTTATTTATCTCTTTGGATAATTTTGCAATCTTTTCTCTATTGCTACCTGTTGCATAGATGGCAATATTTAACTTCTTCAGCTCTTCAAAAAGAGGCTTCAAGTCGGCTCCTTTGTCATCACCTCCAAGAATAAGATAAATTTTTTTATTTTTATATCTTTTAAGGGCTTGCATAGTTGCATGGATATTTGTCCCTTTTGAGTCATTTATCCAAAGTCTATTTTTAGAATCTTTTATCTCTTCAATTCTGTGAGGATCAATCTTAAAAGAGTTTATCTTATCATAATCAATCTCATCAAAAAGTATCTTTGTAACTCCAAGAGCCATAACTGCATCAAGTAAAAAAGGTTCCTCAAATTTTACTCTTTTTAAATCTATACCGAAATATTCTGCCAAATCTTTTCCATCTTTATAACATATCTTATATCCGTTTGTTTTAGTATCTTCATACTCTTTTGGCAGGATAACGACTTCACCCTCTTTTAAAAATTTTAAAGGTTTAAGTTTGGCATTTTTATACTCTTCAAAACTTCCATGCCAGCTTATATGATCATCACTAAGAGGCAAAAGCAGGTAAATATTCGGTTTTGCTATATTGGTATAGTGTAAAGTGTATGAGCTAGTCTCAAGGATATAAATATCACTCTTTTTAAGTTCTGCCAAAGGCGTACCTACATTGCCTCCTATGATTGCACCTTTGTCTTTTAGTAAGTGTCCTAGCATTTTTGTCGTAGTCGTTTTGCCGTTTGTACCGCTTATCCAGATAGAAAAGTGATCATCTCTATCTCCTAAAAAAAAGTCATAATCACTTACAAGATTTTTGGCTTTTTTTATCATTTTATTATAGGGTGGGATACCGGGACTTGGTATCTCAAGAGAGCTTTTTTGAGGATTAAATAGTGATGAGGGATATATAGTATGTCCATCTTTTTGAGTAATTTCTTTAACATTATCATCAAAAATTTTACAATTTTTTATCTTATTGGCTATAGACTTTGTTGTTTTTCCATATCCAAAGAGAGAAATTTCTGCCATATTTTTACCTTATCTTGATAGTTATAAGTGCGATAATATTTGCTATAAGAGCAATGATCCAAAATCTTACTATGATCTTACTTTCAGCCCATCCATGTATCTCAAAATGGTGATGCAAAGGTGCCATATGAAAGATACGCTTTTTTCTAGTTTTAAAGCTTCCTACCTGAAGGATTACCGAAAGAGTTTCAAGTACAAAAATAAAACCTATGATGATAAGTAGTATTTCATTTTTGGAAATGATAGCCATATACCCCATAAAAGCACCGATACTAAGACTTCCGCTATCTCCCATAAAGATTTCAGCAGGATGGCAGTTGTACCACAAAAAACCTATGAGCGAACCTACAAAAGCTGCTGCTATGATAGACACTTCTCCTATATTGCTTACTTTTGGAAGCAAAAAGTGATTGCTCAAAATTACATTGCCGCTGATATATACAAAAACACCAAGACTTAAAAAGCTAAATATAGAAGGTACGGTAGCAAGTCCATCTAAGCCGTCAGTAAGATTGACAGCATTGCTTGTAGAGATCATCACAAGCATCCAAAAAATTATAGCAAAAAAAGACATATTGAAAAGTGGATATTTGTAAAAAGGTATATATAAGTTGTGGTTGAGTCCGGTTAAATAGTATAACATCGCAGATATGATAAAGGAAAAAATAATTTGCAAAGCAAATTTTGTTTTTGGCTTAAGTCCGGAGTCATTGGCTTTGCCTGTTATCTTTGATATATCATCTTTTGCTCCGATAAGTGAAAAAAACAGTATAGTAAGTACCCCTATGATAGCATATATATTTGTAAGTTTTACTGTCAATATCGTTGCAAGTAGAGTTGAAAATGTAAAAACAATACCTCCCATTGTAGGTGTTCCACTCTTTTTTTGATGAGTTCCGGGAGCAAGGTTAAAAATAGGCTGATTTAGTTTTGCAGATGTAGCCCATTTGATAAACTTAGGCATAAGATAAAGCGTTAAAATAAAACTTATAAAAAATGCTATTCCGGCTCTTAGCGTTATATAATGAAAAAGGTTGATATGCAAATATTCATAAAGTAAGTAAAACATATATAAATCCTAACAAAAATAAAAGGGTTATTATAGTAAAATATCTCTATGAAATAGTTTAAACATACATAGGAGTAAAGGTGGATAGGAGTAAAGGTGCAAAGAATAGTGCTAAAAAGAGAGTAGTGCTTATCATAACTGACGGTATAGGATTTAACAACTCTTGCAAACACAATGCTTTTTGTGAAGCTATAAAACCTACATATAATTATCTCTTTGAGAATATTCCTTACTCATTGATAAAAACTTCAGGACTTGCAGTAGGGCTTCCTGAGGGGCAGATGGGCAATAGTGAAGTAGGTCATATGACTATAGGAAGCGGTAGAATTTTGTATCAAAATCTTGTAAAGATTTCAAAGTCTATTGAAGACAGCTCTATTGAGAACAATCCTATTTTAAATGATATTTTACAAAAAAGCGGTGATATACATTTAGTCGGACTTACTAGTGACGGTGGAGTTCATTCGCATATAAAACATACTATCGCACTTGCAAAGATCGCTAAAAATAGAGGAAAAAAAGTATATATCCATGTGATAACTGACGGTAGAGATGTAGATCCTCGTTCAGGTATCGGCTATCTAAAAGAGTTAGAAGATATCTGTGATGATGACATAAAGATAGCTACAATTTCCGGTAGATACTATACAATGGATAGGGATAATAGATGGGATAGAGTAAAAAAAGGTTATGATGCTATAGTTTTAGCAAAACCGAAAACAAAACTCTCTTGTGAAGAGTATATCCTAAACTCTTATGGTAAAGGAATAACGGATGAATTTATAGAGCCTGTTGCTTGTGAGGAATATGATGGTTTGAAAGAGAATGACGGAGTAATCTTTACCAATTTTAGAAATGACAGAATGAGAGAAATTTCAAAAGCTATAGGTTTTGAAATTTTTGAAGAGTTTGATAGAGAAAAATATGTGCGGGTAAATGTAGCAACTATGACAGAGTATGACAAAGAGTATCCATACCCCATACTTTTTAAAAGTGAAAGACCGAATAATATCCTTGGTGAAGTAATAGCTAAAAATGATTTAAACCAATTTCATACCGCAGAAACAGAAAAATATGCTCATGTAACTTTCTTTTTTAACGGAGGCGTAGAAGAACCGCTTGTAAATGAGACAAGAGTTTTGATACCTAGTCCCAAAGTGCCTACTTATGATATGCAGCCTGAAATGAGTGCACATAAAGTAGGTAATGCCGTACTTACAGCGATGGATGAAGAGTATGACTTTATAGTGGTCAATTTTGCAAACGGTGATATGGTAGGTCATACAGGAGTTTATGAAGCCGGTATAAAAGCTGTAGAAGCGGTTGATAATGAGATAGGAAGAATTTTGGAAAAATCAAAAGAGAAAGAGTACTCTATAGTTTTGACAAGTGACCATGGAAATGTAGAAATGATGAAAGATAAAAACGACAATGTATTAACTAACCATACAACACTTGATGTTTTTTGCTTTGTAGTAGATAAAGATGTAAAAAAGATAAAAAACGGAGGCTTAAGCAATATAGCTCCGACAGTTTTAAAACTTATGGGGCTTGATATTCCAAAAGAGATGGATGAGCCGCTGTTTTAAAAATAGGATTTAGGATTTAGGATTTAG
>JALVWI010000058.1:10594-15338 GCA_027038335.1 Campylobacterales bacterium
AAAAAAAGGAGAATTATGAAATTTAGCGGACAAAATGTGCTTATTACGGGTGCTAGTAGAGGGATAGGAAGAGATATAGCTTTAGTATTGGCTAGTTATGGGCTAAAAGTTTGGATAAATTATCGAAGCGATCCAAATCCGGCTGATGAATTAAAAGATGAAATCATTTCAAACGGCGGGAGTGCTGCGGTTGTCAAATTTGACATAACTGACGAGGATGCTTTTAAAGAGGGTATCAAAGTGATAGTTGATAGCGATGGAGAGTTATCATATCTTGTAAATAATGCGGGAATTACTTTGGATAAACTTGCTATCAGAATGAAAACTAAGGAGTTTTCAAAAGTTATCGAAGCCAATCTCACTTCAGCTTTTGTAGGATGTAGAGAAGCTTTGAAATTGATGAGCAAAAAAAGATTTGGCTCAGTTGTCAATATTTCTTCCATAGTAGGAGAAAGCGGTAACGCAGGACAGGTAAACTATAGTGCATCTAAAGGTGGTATGATAGCCATGACAAAGAGTTTTGCACTAGAGGGTGCAAGCAGAGGCATTAGGTTTAATGCAGTAACTCCGGGATTTATTGCAACTGATATGACTGATAAATTAAATGATGAAATAAAGCAAAACTATATAGACAAAATCCCCTTAAAAAGGTTTGGAGATCCAAAAGATGTAGCTGAAGCTGTAGCATTTTTACTAAGTGATAGCGCAGCATATATAACAGGAGAGACATTAAGAGTAAATGGCGGAATGTTGATGTAATACCATAAATATTTTGTAATTTAATCTTTTTTTTGATAGAATGTTACAAATTTTTTGAAGGAGAATATAATGGCGTTAATTGATGAGGTTAAAGAGGTTGTTGTAGAGCAGCTAAATGTAAATCCTGATGAAGTAAAAGAAGATTCTAAATTTGTAGAAGATTTGGGAGCAGATTCGCTAGATGTTGTTGAACTTGTAATGGCACTTGAAGAGAAGTTTGATATAGAGATACCTGATAGTGATGCAGAATCTATCGTAACTGTAGGCGATGCTATAAAATATATAGAAAACAATAAATAATAATTTCAATATACCGCAATGGCTGATATAGTCATTGCGGTGCAAATTAAATGAAGGGGTATTTTTTGAAAAGAGTTGTTGTAACTGGGCTAGGGATGATAAATTCGGTAGGTATGGATAAAGAGAGTTCTTTTAACGCCATTATAAAAGGTGAGTGTGGCATTAAAAGAATTAGTTTGTTTGATACAGAAAAACACTCTGTAAAGATTGCCGGTGAAATTACTGACTTTGATCCTAAAACAGTTATGAATCCAAAAGATGTAAAAAAGGCTGATAGGTTTATACAATTTGGTTTAAAAGCTGCTCAAGAGGCTATGAAAGATGCCAAATTTGAAGAGTATGATAATGATAGATTTGGCATAAGTGCCGCATCAGGTATAGGTGGACTTACAAATATAGAAAAAAATGCTGTGGTAGCCCACGAAAGAGGTCCTAGAAGAATATCTCCTTTCTTTATTCCGTCAGCTTTAGTTAATATGCTTGGCGGTTTTGTCTCTATTGAGCATAAATTAAAAGGTCCTAATTTATCCTCGGTTACAGCTTGTGCAGCAGGTACCCACGCAGTTAGTGAAGCAGCTAAAACTATAATGCTAGGCGGGGCTGACAGAATGTTAGTTGTTGGAGCTGAAGCAGCTATTTGTGAGATAGGAGTCGGCGGGTTTGCTGCTATGAAAGCACTATCGACTAGAAATGATGATCCCAAACACGCCTCAAGACCTTTTGATAAAGATAGAGACGGTTTTGTTATAGGTGAGGGTGCAGGTGCTTTGGTACTTGAATCTTTGGAAGCGGCAAAAGAGAGAGGTGCTAATATATATGCTGAACTTATAGGATTTGGAGAGAGTGGCGATGCCAATCATATCACAACCCCTGCTCCCGAGGGTGAAGGTGCTGCAAGAGCTATGAAAGCAGCTTTAAAAATGGCAGGTCATCCAAAAGTTGACTATATAAATGCCCATGGAACTAGTACAAAATATAATGACTGGTATGAAACAATGGCTATAAAGAGTGTTTTTGGTGAGAATATTCCGTTGATAAGTTCTACCAAGGGTCAGATAGGACACTGTTTGGGTGCTGCTGGAGCAACTGAAGCAGTTATTTCTTTAATGGCTATGAGAGATAGTATAATACCTCCAACGATAAATTATGAAACTCCTGATCCTGATTGTGATCTTGATTATGTTCCAAATATTGCAAGAGAGCAAGATCTGAAAGTAGTTATGAGTAACTCATTTGGATTTGGTGGAACAAATGGGGTTTTGATTTTTAAAAAGATTGAAGAGTAAAAAGTGGCAACTTACTTAGACTTTGAAAATAAAATAAAACAGCTTGATGATGATATAACTAGTGCAAAGATCAAAGGTGATCAAGATGCAGTTCAAATTCTTCAAAAAGATTTGGAAAAAGAGGTTTCAAAAACATATAAAAACCTGAGTGATTACCAAAAATTACAACTTGCAAGACACCCTGATCGTCCTTATGCACTTGATTATGTAAGGGCACTTTTAAAAGATTATTATGAAATTCATGGAGATAGAGCTTTTAGAGATGATCCCGCTATTGTTTGTTTTGTAGGATTTATAGGGGATGAAAAAGTAGTAGTAATCGGTGAACAAAAAGGTAGAGGAACAAAATATAAACTCAAAAGAAACTTCGGTATGCCAAATCCTGAAGGATACAGAAAAGCTTTAAGAGTAGCCAAAATGGCTGAAAAGTTTGGACTTCCTATACTATTTTTAGTTGATACTCCGGGTGCATTTCCGGGAATCGGTGCTGAAGAGAGAGGTCAAAGCGAAGCAATTGCTAGAAATCTTTTGGAGCTTAGCAGACTTAATACTCCTTCTATCTCTGTTGTTATAGGTGAAGGAGGAAGCGGTGGTGCTTTGGCTGTCGGAGTTGCTGATAAGCTTGCTATGATGAGATACTCTGTTTTTTCAGTTATTTCACCTGAAGGGTGTGCCGCAATACTTTGGAATGATCCCTCAAAACAAGAACAAGCCACAAAGGCTATGAAGATAACTGCTGAAGATTTGAAAGAGTTAGGCTTGGTTGATGATATCATAGATGAGCCTATTACGGGAGCTCACAGAAATAAATCAGCAGCTGCGGAAGCTTTAGGAAACTATTTTTTAAATGAAATTAAAAAACTCAAATCCCTTGAGCCTGAAGAGAGAATGAAACTAAGATATGAAAGACTTACAAAAGTCGGCTCATATAATGAAATAAATAAAAAAAAGTAGCGGCAAAACCGCTACTCATCTAATATTTTAAAATCTCCAAAATATGTAGCTTTAAATAGTTTGGTGAATTTTTCCGAAGTCATTTTAAGTGGATTTGTGCCGGTGGACGGATCTAAAAATGCAACTTCTCCTATCTTTTCCTCATTTTCAAATGGTATATTTGCCTCTTTTAAACTATTTGGAATTTCCAAATCTTTTCTCAAATCAAGAATAAACTTTATAAGTGTTTCTACTGAAGGCTTAGACAAGTCGATATATTTACATATCTTTGAGGCTTTTTCGCCTATGGCACTTCTATTTTGATAGATAGCATAAGGTAGTATAATAGAGTTTGCTAAACCATGGGGCATATTGTATAGACCTCCTAATGTGTGAGCAAGAGAGTGGACTGAGCCTAAACCTTTTTGAAAAGCTGTTGCACCCATCATAGCGGCTGTTAGCATATATGCTCTTGCATCTTCATTGTGCGGTTCATTGTAAGCTATTTTTAAATTTTCTTTGATAAGTCTTATACTTTCAAGTGCAATTCCGTCTGCCATAGGATGATAAAGCGGTGAAAAATATGCTTCAAGCGAGTGAACTAAAGCATCAATTCCAGTCCAAGCTGTTATATGTTTTGGAAGATTATATGTTAGATTTGGATCTAATATAACAATGGAAGGAAGCATTTGAGGGTGAAATATGATCTTTTTAGCATGAGTTTTACTATCTGTTATGACTGTTGCTCTTCCGACTTCCGAGCCTGTTCCGGCAGTTGTGGGGATAGCAATAGACTTAGCTATATTTGAAGTATCAGCTTTGCTCCAATTATCCCCAATATCTTCAAACTCCCAAATATCAAGGCTCTGAGATGACATAAAAGCTATAGTTTTACCCGCATCTAAAGCTGAGCCTCCACCAAAAGCTATAACTCCGTCATTTTTGTTTTGCTTAAAAACTTCGACACCTTTTTGCACACTTTGTGCGGTTGGATTTGGCTGAACATCGCTAAAAAGAGTATATTTTACTCCGGCAACTTTTAGCGGAGTTAGCAGATCATCCATGATAGGAAGTTTTGATAGTGCTTCATCTGTGACTATTAAAGGCGAATTGATACTTAAAGTTTTACAAGCATTAACTATATCATTTACTCTTTTATGTCCAAACCATATAGCGGTTGGATAATTCCAATTCATATTTGGTAGCATTTTTATATCCTTGTTTATATTTTTTTAAAGTGTAGAGATTTTACTCTTGTAACATGATCATATCCATATTTTGAAAGAGTTACACCTCTTCCGGTATTTTTGACTCCTGTCCAAGCAAGTGCGGGATCTAAATAATCACATCTGTTTGTATAAACGGTTCCTGTTTCTATCAAAGGTGCTAAATCATACGCCTTTTGTATATCTTTAGTCCATAGTGATGCCGTAAGCCCAAGGTCACTATCATTCATAAGTTTTAAT
>JALVWI010000059.1 GCA_027038335.1 Campylobacterales bacterium
TTGTATTTAGCGACTATATGAAACCCTCTGTCAGACTTGCAGCTTTGATGGGACTAAAAAGATACTTTATATGGACACATGATAGTATCGGAGTAGGAGAAGATGGTCCTACTCATCAGCCTATAGAGCAACTTAGCCAATTTAGAGCATTGCCGGGATTTTATACATTTAGACCTGCAGATGCTAGTGAAAATGTGGCTTGCTGGAAGATAGCTTTAAGACTTAATGCACCTTGCGGATTTGTTTTGAGTCGTCAAAAATTAAAAACTCTAAAACCGTTTACAGAGTATGGAACAGTTGAAAACGGCGGATACTTAGTGGCAAAACGAGAAAATGCCGTACTTACCATCATAGCAAGTGGAAGTGAAGTGATGACCTCTTTGCAAGCTGCTTGTCATCTTGAAGTTGCAGGAGTAAATGCAAATGTAGTTAGTGTGCCTTGTTTTGAAATCTTTAACAAACAGCCGCAAGAGTATAAAGATAAAGTGATAGATCCAAATACTAAAGTTTTAGCAGTAGAAGCGGCAAGCGGTATAGAGTGGTATAAATACGCAGATGAAGTGCTGTGTATGCAAAGCTTTGGAGCATCAGCAAATGCAAAAGATTTATTTAAAAAGTTTGAATTTACCATAAAAGGCGTAAAGAAAAGAGCTTTAGAAATGTTTGATAAAGAGTATGTGCAAACAGAAGCAAAAGGGATGAAGATATAATCCGTGATTAGTAACTCGTAACTCGTGATTGGTAAATTGGACTTTGTCTAATTTTTTAAACTAATCACGAATCACTAATCACGAATCACGAAAAAAGGAATAAAATGTTACTTTTGACACCGGGACCTACTGCGGTTCCTGAAAATATTCGAGTGGCTATGAGTGAGCCTACTATTCATCATAGAACTCCGGAATTTTCTGAAATATTTAGACAAACTAGAGAAAAACTTAAAAAAATATTTAAAATGGATGAAGTTTTGATGTTAGCTTCTAGTGGAACCGGAGCTATGGAAGCTAGTGTTTTAAATCTTTGTCAAAAAAAAGCTCTTAGCATAAATGCCGGAAAATTTGGTGAGAGATTTGGCAAAATTGTAAAGGCTTGCGGGTATGAATTGGTAGAGCTTAAATATGAGTGGGATACTCCCGCCAATGTTGAAGATGTGCTAAAAGCACTAAAAAAGCATAAAGATATAGATACTATCTGTGTGCAGATTTGTGAGAGTGCCGGAGGTCTTAGACATCCTGTTGAGGCAATAGCCAAAGAGGTAAAAAAGATAAATCCAGAGATCACTATCATAGCTGACGGCATTACGGCAGTCGGTGTTGAAGATATAAATGTTGAAGATATAGATGTGCTTATAAGCGGAAGTCAAAAAGCTTTTATGCTACCGCCGGGTCTTTCTATGATAGGTTTAAGTAAAAATGCTATAAATAAAATAGAGCAGGGTGGAAAAGGGTACTATTTCAACTTAAATACAGAGCTTAAAAAGCAAAGACAAAATACAACCGCATGGACTGCTCCTACTACTCTTATCATCGGATTAAATGCTATACTTGATGATATATTTAGCATAGGTTTGGATAAATTTTATAAACAAACAGAGTTAAGAAGCAAGGCATCCAATGAAGCTTTAAAAGGGATAGGCTTTAAAATATATCCAAAAGTTCCGGCACCATCTATGAGTGCGGTATATCATGAAAAGGCTGATGAGATAAGAAAGATACTAAAAAACAGATATGAAGTAAATATCGCAGGCGGACAAGATCACTTAAAAGGAAAGCTTTTTAGGATCAATCACATGGGGCTTATAAAACCTTATGAAACAAGCTGGGTTTTAAATGCGTTAGAGTTAATATTGGATGAATTGGGTGAGAGAAAATATGACGGAACAGCTAATAAGATATTTAATTTATATACAAAGGAGAGGTTTTAGGATTTAGGATTTAGGTTTTAGAGTTTTGCTCTTTACTCCTTTACTCCTTTTTATTCTAAACTGAAGGTTACAAAATGATATACGAACATGAAATACCAAAAGGAAGTAAGCTTTACTTCGGTAAGAGTGCGAAACTCAAAAGAGAGATAGAAAATATTGCCGGTCAAATTTTGGAAGAGTTTGGGTATGAAGAGATAGTCACTCCTTTTTTTTCTTATCATCAAACAAAAAGTATATCCACAAAAGAGCTTGTAAGATTTAGTGATGAAAAAAATCATATCCTTTCTCTCAGAGCTGATAGTACGCTTGATGTAGTAAGACTTATCACAAAAAGACTTGGACGAAGCATAGAGCATGATAAGTGGTTTTATATCCAGCCTGTTTTTAGGTATCCAAGCAATGAAATCTACCAAGTGGGAGCTGAACATATAAACTCCGATAATTTAATAGAATCCATCAAAATATCTCAGAAAATTTTTGAAAAATTAAATCTTTTTATTGATTTACAAATATCCAATATAAAAATACCTCAAATTATTTCCAAAGAGTTAGGCTTGGATATATCTCTTTTTGAAAAAGGCAATATTGAAAAAATACTTGGATATGATATAAAGTGGCTTAGCAAACTTGCATATTTGCAAAAATCTCAAGATATAGAGAATATTATAAAGATTGTGCCTGATAGTTTGAAAAATGAACTAGTAAAGATAAAAGAACTTTGTGATAAAATAGAGTATAAAAATATCATAGTTGCACCGCTTTATTATGCCAAAATGAGGTATTATGATGATATGTATTTTAGATTTTTTAAGGATAATAAAACTTTGGCAACAGGAGGATGTTACACATGGGAAAATCTAAAAGCAGTCGGGTTTGCCGGATATATTGATGAAATAATTGAGATAAAGGAATATATTTAATGAATAAAGCAGATATGATAGTGGGAATTCAGTGGGGAGATGAGGGTAAAGGTAAGATTGTTGATATGCTTGCTCAAAAGTATGAAGTAGTAGCTAGGTATCAAGGCGGTCATAATGCCGGTCATACTATAGTAGTCGGAGATAAAAAGTTAGCTCTTCATCTTATACCTTCAGGAGTTTTAAATAAAAATGCTATAAATATTATAGGAAACGGAGTGGTAGTATCTCCAAAAGCTTTGATGGATGAGGTTGAAAAAAACGGGTTTGATGATCTAGAGGGCAGACTTTTTGTAAGTGATAAGGCTCATATGATATTAAATTTCCATCAAGAGATAGATAAGGCAAGAGAAAAGTTAAGAGGAGCTAAAGCTATCGGTACTACCGGAAAAGGCATAGGACCTGCTTATTCTTTAAAAATTGAGAGAAATGGACATAGACTAGGCGAGCTTAGAAATGTTGATAAACTTGTATCTTCCTTGATGGGATATTTTGAAATAAATAAAGTCTATCTCGATGCTTTGGGGGTAAAAACTCCTAACGAAAAAGAGTTAAAAAATGAGTTGGAAGTTTATGCTAAATTTTTAAAACCTTTTTTGTGTGATACTACACATCTTGTATGGAGTGAGCTTGAAAAAGATAAAAAAGTTTTACTTGAGGGAGCTCAAGGAACTCTTTTGGATATTGACCATGGAACTTATCCTTTTGTAACAAGTTCCAACACCATAAGTGCGGGGGCTTGTACCGGGCTTGGTCTAAATCCTAAAGATATAGGAAAAATAACAGGAATAGTCAAAGCTTATTGTACGAGAGTAGGCAATGGTCCGTTTCCTACTGAAGATAGTGGTGAAGATGGAAAACTTTTAGGTGTTAAGGGGCATGAATTTGGTACAACTACGGGAAGAGCAAGGAGATGCGGATGGTTTGATGCGGTTGCTTGTAGATATGCTAGTAGGATAAACGGATGTGATGAATTGGCACTTATGAAGTTAGATGTATTGGATGGTTTTAAAAAGATAAAAGTGTGTGTTGCTTATGAGATTGACGGAGAAATTACAAAAGATTTTCCAAGTGATTTAAGTGGTATAAAGCCAATATATGAAGAGTTTGACGGATGGGATAAAGCTAAAGGTATAAATAAATACGACAAATTGCCGGATAATGCAAAAAAATATATAAAAGTTATAGAAAAATTAGTAGGTACAAAAGTGGGTGTTATATCAACTAGTCCAGACAGAAAAGATACAATTATAAGATAAATAAATATGAAAACAAAGTATTCTCAACTTTTAAAAATTAAAAAACAAAATGTTGATAGTATTGAAAATGAGATAGCTTTTTTAAATTCTAAGAAACTTAGTATTGAAAATGCAATAAATGAATTGGCAAGTGAGATACGATCTATTGATAAACCTAGAAAAGGAAATTTTGGTAAATTTTTAACAGTTAGTTACTCTTTTGATTCACTTTTTTCTTTAAAAAAAGAAAAAAAAATTACTTTGCAAAAAATAGAGTACAAACTCATTAAAAAAAAAGAAGAATACAAGACAGCTTTGATGGAATATGAAAAGATAAAATATCTTGAAGAGTTGTCAATAGAACAAAAACTTGATAAAATTAAAAAAGATGAACAAAAATTGCTTGATGAACTTTCTATGATGACTTATAAAAGGAGAACTTTTTGAAGATTTTGCTTTCTATGCTTTTTTTTATTTCACTTCTTTTTTCTGCAAGTAATGTATATGAATGCAATCAAATTTTTGAACAAAGAAAAGCTGAACTTAGTTCAAAAATAGAAAAAATTGATGAAGATAGAGAAGCACTCGAAGCTTTAAGAGCAGCTACAAATGCTCTACTTGATAAGAAAAAAAAGATATTGCTACAAAAAGAAGCTGATATAAATGCAACACTTCAAAAAATTAATCTCAAAGAAAAAAATTTAAAAAATATAATAGCTAAAAATAAAGAGCTTTTAAAAGCTATAAAAGAAGCTAAAGATGATAAGATAAGTCAAACTTACTCTAAAATGAAAGATTCTGCTGCAGCACAGATACTTTCAAATATGAAAGAATATGAAGCAGCTAGGATACTTTTTAATTTGCAAGCTAAAAAAATATCAAAAATTATGGCAAAAATGCCTCCCGATAAAGCTTCAAAAATTACAGAGATATTAGTAAAAGGTCCACCTTTTAAGGAGATGAAATGATTACTATAAGATTTAACGCTTTTTCTTTTTTAAAAAATAAATGCAAAGAGAAAAATATAGAGTGTCCAAATAAAAATATGCAAATAAATGAAGGTATTGATCTCCATCAATTTATAAAAACTCTTGGATTTGAAGAAAATGAGATAGAGGGAATCTTTGTCAATCATAAATTGGTACATTTTGATACTATCTTAAAAGATGGAGATAGAGTAGCTATCGTACCACCCGGAGGTATTCCAAATCATGTAAGAGCTTATGTCGGTAATAGTGTTTAAATATCCATTTTAATATCTTCTTTACTAAAAATTAGATAAAATTACTGCTGTCATAATATTAACACTAAGGCTTGAGCATGAAGATAGGAAAACCACATGCCCCGTATATTGCAAACAAAATATCAATAGATTTATTTAATAGCTCTTTTATCAAAATGAATTATGGAGTTGAGCCGGTTGCTCAAACTGCTAAAAAACTCATAGAAGATGATATTCAAAAAGAGATAGCTCTTGAAGAGAGAGTGTATGAAATCATGGAAGATAATGAAGATGAGATGGAATTTATGCAAGTTGATAAAAGAAGTATGTTTTGGTTGATCAAAAAAAGATTGGCTCCGGAGTACGGCGTAATACTCTCTTATGAAGATAGATATAGTGATCTTTCTCATAAAATTCTTGATGAACTTATCCAAAATGATTTTATAGAGTTTCAAGTTTCAGAGAACAAGGTAAAAAATGTTATATTTAATTCTATTGAAAGTTATATAGAAAAATTTGAAGATATTGAAGATAGAGTAATCGAAAAGATAAAAAATTATAAAAGAAAGTTGATACCCGGTAGCGAAGAGTATGATATAGTTTTTGAAAAACTTTATCAAGAAGAGTTGAAAAAGATAGGAATGATGTGATAAAAGAGCTTAGAGATTAGAACTTAGAGCTTAGAATTTCTGGTCTCTGGTCTCTTGTAGCTAAATCCGAAGGATTTACAATGGATAAACAAAAAATATGGATATATATAGAAAATGGACTTTTTTTTGAAGCGAGTAGTTTTGGAAGCAAAGGCACTAAGACCGGTGAGATAGTTTTCAATACCTCCATGAGTGGTTATCAAGAGATAGCTACAGATCCTAGCTATGCAGGTCAATTTATTGTATTTACAATGCCGGAGATCGGTAATGTCGGATGCAATGCTCTTGATATGGAAAGTAATGATGTGTTTGCTAGCGGAGTGATAGTAAGAAATTATCAAGAGAGATTTTCTAACTTTAGAGCAGAAGAGTCTTTTTCAAATTTACTTAAAAAATATAATGCTTTAGGTATTTGTGATATTGATACAAGAGTTTTAACAAAAACAGTAAGGGATGGCGGTTCTTTGATGATGATAGCTTCTACCGAAATTTCAGACAAAGATGAGCTTAAAAAGATACTTGATAAATCTCCTAGAATTGAAGAGATTGATTATATAAAACAAGTAAGTACCAAAAAAAGATATATTCATCAAACAGGAGCTTGGAATCATTCAAAAATGTCTTATAATGAAGATATAAAACCTCTTAAAAAAATAGTTGCTATAGATTTTGGTATAAAAAGAAATATTTTAAATGAGCTTTGTGAAGTTGGATTTGAGGTTGAAGTGATACCTCATGATTTTAAAGCAAAAGAACTTATAGATAGATATAAAAAAGATGAGATAAAAGCTGTTTTTCTCTCAAACGGTCCGGGAGATCCACTTGTGTTGAAAAAAGAAAAAGAACAAATAAGAGAGTTAATTGATGCTAAAATACCTATGTTTGCTATTTGCTTAGGACATCAACTTTTGAGTATTGCACATGGATATCCGACATATAAGCTCAAATTTGGTCAACATGGTGGAAATCATCCGGTGCAAAATCAAGAGAGTAAAGTGATAGAAATAACTGCACAAAATCATAACTATAATGTTCCAGATAGTATATGTGATATTGCAACTATAACGCATATCAATCTTTTTGATAATACTATAGAAGGACTTAGGTATAAAGATTCTCCTATATTTTCTGTGCAACATCATCCTGAAGCTAGTCCCGGTCCTCATGATAGTAAATATATCTTTAGAGAATTTGCCAAATTTGTATAAGCTACTTAATATAAATTTAACACTAAAAAGTTATAATTTGTTTTTTGTATAATAAAAGGCAAATAGTGGATATAGTAAATTTTTATGTTATTATAAGTGTAGCTTTTTTAGGAAGTCTAGGGCATTGTGTAGGAATGTGCGGAGGCTTTATAGTAGCTTATACCGCTGCAAAGATTGATGCTAGCAAAAGCAAATCATATCAATTTTTATGTCATTTACTTTATAATCTAGGCAGAATTACATCTTATACTATCATTGGAATTATATTTGGATTGCTTGGCAGTATATTTGTTTTTGATCATATCTCTATGGGACTTCTAAATTTAGTTATCGGTATTTTTATGGTTGTTATGGGATTTTCTTTGATGGGTAAGATAAAGTTTTTAACTTCTATAGAAGTATCTTTGGCGGGCAGTTCTGTAGTAAAAAAACTTTTTTCAAAACTTATCCATTCCAAATCCTTACCTAGTTTCTTTTTTCTTGGCATGTTAAACGGTTTTTTGCCTTGTGGACTTGTTTACTTTTTTGCCGCCTCAGCCGCTTCAACCGCATCTCCTTTTTGGGGTGGAGTTGTGATGTTTATCTTCGGTCTTTCGACTATACCTGTACTACTTGGTCTAGGTTTTGTTGTAGGCTCATTAAAAAGTAGTAGTTTTAGACAAACTATGATTCAAATTGCTTCTTTTGTTATAATTGCATTTGGACTTTATATGATATATAAGGGATATTGGTTTGTAACAGATCCAAATGCAACATTTCATGACTGCTGTAAAGCGAAATAAAGACTTTTAGGGTTGAGGATTTAGGTTTAAGCTCTTAGCTCCTAACTCTTGGCTTTTCCAAAGGAAGTATGCATGTTAAAGCAATATATTGAAGCTATTGAAAAAAATAATATAGTATCAAAAACAGATATAAACGGTATCATAACTTTTGCCAATGAAGAGTTTTGTAAGATTTCAAAATATTCAAAAGAAGAACTTATAGGTAAAAATCATAATATCGTAAGGCATCCTGATGTGCCAAAAGCAGCATTTAAAAAATTGTGGGATACTATCTTAGCAAAAAAAACATATAAAGCTACTGTAAAAAATATGGCAAAAGATGGAACTACTTTTTATGTAAATTCAACAGTTATACCTATTTTGAATGAAAATGGAGATATTAAAGAGTTTGTTGCTATAAGATATGATGTTACTAAAGCGGTACTTACTGCAAAAAAGCTTGAAAAAAAGGAGAAAGAGCTTGAAAGTTTAAATGCTACTCTTGAGCAAAGAATTAAAAAGCAAACATTAAAATTGCAAGAATTAAATAAAAATCTTGAAATAAAAGTTCAAAAAGAGGTAAAAAAGAATAGAGAGAAAGATAGGATAATGTTCCAACAGGCTAGATTTGCCGCAATGGGTGAAATGATAGCCAATATCGCTCACCAATGGAGGCAACCTCTTAGTGAACTTGGCATTTTGCTTTTCAAGATGAAAAATGCCTTTTTAAAAAAGGATGTGTATAATTTTAACAAAGATTATAATGATTGCAAAGTCGTTATCAATAGAATGTCAAAAACTATAGATGATTTTAGAGATTTTTTCAAATCTACTAGAGAAAAAAGTGATTTTTATATAGAAGATACTGTTGAAGAGGCTATTTTTATTATAAAAGAGACACTAAAAAGTCATAATATTAAAATAAATTTTAATAATAAACAGAGTATAATTATAAACGGATATTCAAATGAGATATTGCAGGTAATATTAAATATACTAAATAATGCAAAAGATGTTTTAATATCCAAAGATAAAAATCATAAAAATATAGATATAGAGATTGCTTCATTAAGCGATAAAGTCAATATTTCTATATGCGATAACGGAGGAGGGATAAGTGAAAATATTATTGAAAAAATATTTGATCCTTATTTTACAACAAAACATAGCAAACAAGGTACGGGAATAGGACTGTATATGAGTAAAAAAATTATAGAGCAAAATGGCGGTTCGATAGAAGTTTCAAATAAAAAAGATGGTGCATGTTTTATGATAAAATTACCAAAAAAACAGGAAGAAAAATGAATAAAAAGAGTATCAACAAAGATTTGACCCTACTTTATGTGGAAGATGAAGATAAGATAAGAAATCTTTTAAAGAGTGCTATTGAAAATGAATTTAAAGAAATTATAACTGCAAGTAACGGTGATGAGGGATTTAAAAAATTTAAAAAATTTCAACCGGATATTGTAGTAAGCGATATACTTATGCCGATTTGTAATGGTTTGGATATGTCTAAAAAGATAAGAGAGATATCCAAAGATGTTCCTATTATTTTGTTTACTGCTTTTAGTGAAAAAGAGAAACTTTTAAGTGCTATTGATATAGGTATAGATAAATATCTTATAAAACCTGTTGATGTTGACGAACTTATTGTTACTATTGAGGAAATAGCAAGCAAAAAACTAGCACTTGAAAATATTATAAGTTTAAGTAATAATTATGAATTTAATAAAACAAAAAAAATACTATCTAAAAATGGAGTTGAAATAAAGCTTACTAAAAAAGAATTAAGTTTCATATATCTCTTGGTGGATAATATCGGCTCTTTTGTTTCTCACGATGATTTGAAAAAAAATATTTGGAATAATATCAAAGTAAATGATGCTGCGGTTAGAACTTTTATAAAAAGGATAAGAACAAAGACTGACAAGGAATTTGTGGAGAATATTTCAGGTTTAGGATATAAGCTAAGGGCTTAAATTCTTCATAAAACTTACAAATAACTTATGTAAAAAATTTAACAAACTTTTAACAAATTTAAGTTTATTTGTATAAAACTTGTAGTACAATTACAACGAATGTGACATTTATATGACAAAATTATAAGGAGGTATTGTATGCAAGACAGCAATGCAATAGCGTACGATTATACGATTGCTAAAGCTTATACGATTTTAGCGATTGTTTTGGGTATAGTTGGAATGACTATCGGAGTGTTTATAGCATTCGAGTTGGCATTTCCACATTTAAACTACCTAGGCGGGGAATATTTGATCTTTGGTAGATTGAGACCTATGCACACTGACTCAGTGGCATTCGGCTTTACAGTAAGCGGTATATTTGCTACTTGGTACTATGTAGGTCAAAGAGTTTTAAAAGTTTCTATGGCTGAGTCCAAATTTTTAATGGGTTTAGCAAAATTTCAAGTGCTTTTATATGTTCTAACTGTAGCTGCTGTAGTAGTTTCATTACTTTTAGGTTATACTACTTCAAAAGAGTATGCAGAGTTTGAGTGGCCTATAGATATAGCTATTGTTGTTATATGGGTTATATGGGGTATAGAGATATTCGGTCTTATCGGACTTAGAAGAGAAAGAGTTCTTTATATTTCAGTATGGTATTATATAGCTACATTCTTGGGTGTAGGTATGCTTTATGTATTTAACAATATGGAAGTACCTACTTATTTTATAGCTCATGTCGGAAGTTGGATGAAATCAGTATCAATGTATGCAGGAAGCAATGATGCTATGGTTCAGTGGTGGTATGGACACAATGCTGTTGCATTTGTTTTTACAGTACCTATTATCGCTATGATATACTACTTTTTACCTAAAGAGTCAGGTCAACCTATATTTTCTTACAAACTTTCACTTCTTTCATTTTGGGGTTTGATGTTTGTATATCTTTGGGCAGGCGGTCACCACCTACTATATTCTACAGTTCCAGATTGGGTACAAACTATGGGTTCTATTTTCTCAGTTGTTCTTATTCTTCCATCTTGGGGTAGTGCTATAAATATGCTACTTACTATGAAAGGTGAGTGGGGACAACTTCAAGAAAATCCACTTATTAAGTTTATGATACTTGCTTCAACTTTCTATATGTTCTCAACACTAGAAGGTCCTATCCAAGCTATCAAATCAGTAAATGCTTTGGCTCACTTTACAAACTGGATTCCAGGACATGTTCATGACGGTACTTTAGGCTGGGTTGGATTTATGATCATAGCTTCTATTTATCACATGGCTCCTAGAATGTTTAAAAGAGAGATATATAGCAAAAAACTTGTTGATGCACAATTTTGGCTACAAACTACAGGTATAGTTCTTTACTTTACAAGTATGTGGATAGCAGGTATCACTCAAGGTATGATGTGGAGAGCAACTGATATGTATGGAAACTTGACTTACTCTTTTATAGATGCTGTTAAAGTTTTACATCCATACTATACTCTAAGGGGAATAGGTGGAATTTTCTACTTAATAGGTGTGTTTATGTGGGCATATAATATCTACAAAACATTTGCGGCTGGTAAGAAGCTTGAAAAAGAGCCTGCTTACACATCGCCTATGGCATCATAAAAGGAGGTTGATATGTTTCATTGGTTAGAAAAAAATCCATTCTTTTTTGCAGTAGGTGTTTTTGTTGTTATAGCTTATGCAGGGCTTGTTACTATATTACCTGATTTTGCTAAATCTTCCAGACCGCTTGTCGGCACAAAGCCTTATACGCTTTTGCAACTAGCAGGAAGACAAATATATATAAAAGAGAGTTGTAATGCTTGTCATTCTCAGCTTATCAGACCGTTTAAAAGTGAGACTGATAGATACGGAATGTATAGTTTAAGTGGTGAGTATGCTTATGATAGACCTTTCCTTTGGGGTTCAGAGAGAACTGGTCCAGATCTTCACAGAGTCGGTAACTATAGGACTACTGACTGGCATGAAAATCACATGATGAATCCTCAAAGTGTTGTTCCCGATAGTATTATGCCGGCATATCCTCATCTTTTTAAAGATATAGCTGATTTAGATACTGCTTATGCTGAGGCTTATACAGTAAAAAAAGTTTTCGGTGTTCCTTATGATAAGCCGGGTATGCCAAAACTTGGTGATATAAAAAGTGCTGAAGCAGGAGCTTTGGCTGATGCTAAAAAGATTGCAGCTGATATGAAAGATCAAAGTGTAAAAAACTTGGTGGCTCAAGGAAAAGTACCTGAGATCGTTGCACTTATAGCATATCTAAACAGTTTAAAATAAAAGGATAAAGATTTGGAGGCAGAAACTATAAGAGAATTACAAGCTTATGGCTATATTTTGATGATAATATTGCTTACAGTTGGGTTGTATGCATATATTCATCATTTATATAAAACTCAAAAAGAGGGCAAGAGGGATTATGAAAAGTATTCAAATCTTGCTTTGCATGATGATATAGATTCTTCTCCAGTCGAAAAACATACTAAAGAAAAAAATGAGGAAGGAGCAAATTAATGAAATGGTTTAATGATAATGTAAATGTTCTTGCTCTGATCGGTGCTGCTGTTATCATTATATTGACTGTTGTTGTAGCAGGTAAATATATAAGACAAATGAAGACCGATAAGAGTACGGGTGAATTGACAGGTGAAGAATGGGATGGTGTAGGCGAATATAACAATCCTGTTCCAACAGGTTGGGGTATGGCATTTGTAGGTACAATAATATGGTGGATATGGTATGCGTTGGCAGGTTATCCGCTTTGGTCTTTTTCTCAAATAGGTCAGTGGAACCAAGAAGAGCAAACTTACAATAAAATGTTCCAAAAAAAATGGGCACATGCAAATGCTGATACACTAAGAAATATGGGTGAAGGTGTATTTATCAACAACTGTGCACCTTGTCACGGTATCACAGGTGACGGACTAAACGGAAAAGCACAAAATTTTATGCACAGATTTGCCGCAAAGCAAGTTCTTGATGTTATAAAAAGAGGCTCTGCCGCACTTGGAGATAAAAAGATAGGTGACGGTAAAGGTCAGCTAGGATATGCTTTAGGCGAAATGCCTGCAGGTATGGCAAGCGGAGATATGGCTAAACAGATAGCTGATTATGTTGCCGGTGGTTTAAAAGGTAAAGCTCCTGCGGGATTTGCTACATGTGCGGGTTGTCATGGACAAGACGGTAAAGGTAACGGCGGAACTGCACCTAACTTGACAGCTTATGATCAAACATTGGTTTCACATGTTTTAGCACATGGTAAAAGAGGAATGCTTGGAAGAATGCCTGCATTTGACAATGGAATACTTTCAAAAATTCAGAAAAAAGCTGTAGCTACTTATGTAGATACATTAAGACAATAGGAGACGGCAATGAGGTTAAATGAAGAAAATCCTACAAGAAGATTATGCTTTAATCTAAACGGCTTAATGGGCGGCATGATAGCATTAATATTACTTTTGTCTATATTGGCTGGATTAACTGCATGGGATATAAAAGTGCAAAAAGAAAATGCAGAGAATTTTTATAAGCTTAAAGATCCACAAGGTATCCAGTTCAAAAGTGATGATAACTACAAGCACTATGAGCTTGTAAAATAATAAGGAGTTAAAATGGGAGATATATTATTTAAATTATCTGGATGGGGATTGGTTTTGACAGCTCTTATCGCTCTTTGGGCGGTTTTGACTCCACATCATTTAATGTTAGGTTAGAATTGTCCAATAATTACAACAAAGGGTGGGTTAAAGCCACCCTTGTTCTTTTATTTACTCTTACTTTATATGCTAATAATGATTTGATACAATGTAATGATGGACTTGTAAACAAAAGGGCAATAGGTGAGATAGTCAAAATAGGTACAGAAGTAAAAGAAAAATCGGGCATCTCACTCTATTTATGTGTTAAAAAATCAATCGACAATCAAAAAATAAAACTTTTTGAAAAAAACCTTACTAAAAAATTAAATAAACCTTTTATATTATTAACAATGGCAGCTACTGAGCAAAAAGTTGATATAATGACATCACCGCAAACAACTAAACTTATTGATGTCAATTCGATACTTAGTCCTTTTAGCGGTACAATTATACCTATACTTACAGAAAAAAAAGGAAAAGATAAGTATTCGGCTGCAATGCTAAACGGATATGCTGATATAGCTGATAGAGTATCTAGCAAATTAGGTATAAAATTGAAATCTAGTATCGGAGATACAAATAGAATTCTTATAGATATATTAAGAATTATTATATATGGATCTTTTTTGTATTTTACTATTGTTTATATAAAAAGAAAATATTTTACAAAATATAAAAAACAATGATTTATCATTAAGGGGAGCAAAATGAGCAAAAAACAAAAGAGTTTTTGGCCGTATGGTATAACTATAGCGATACTTGCTGTCGTCGTTATGGGTGCTATGACTATAAAGGTAGCTCTAAATCATCCTGTTCAAATGGATGAAGCATATATGAAAAAATATCAAAATGTTGATAATCATATAAATGAGATAGAAAAATCACAAGAACTTTTTAATAAACAATATAATGTAAAAATAAATAATAATAAGTTTGCTCTAGGTAAAAATAATTTAAATATAACTGTTACTGATAGATATACAAATAAAATAGCTGACAATTTAACTTTTCATGTAAAGATCACAAGACCGGATGATGATAGATATGATATAAAATTAACTGCAAAAGAGAAAGCTGATAACTATATATTTCCTACATTTGATATAAAAAAACCCGGTCGTTGGATAATACTAGTAGATGCCAGCAACGGTAAAGTAAGCGGTTTTTATAAAAAAGAGGTTGATACAAAGTAGGGATTGAGATTTTAGAATTTATACTACGAGATTTGTTTTATCTTTGCTATTATAGACCTCCCGCCCAATTCCAAAACGGAATGATTTCATATCTGATACCATCTTGTATAAAATCATCTTCATTTCCTAGACTAATTATATAGACATCTTTAACTCTCAATGTTTCAAAAGTTTTTTTTCTTTTACTTATTTTGTTTTTTAATAATGCAGGCGGTATAAAGGGTATAACGAGAATGGCACTATTTTCTTCAGGTATATAAAAATCTATCTCATCAGCATAATAGACTTTTTTTCCTCTTTTATAAATTTCCAAAAAGATAATATTTTCCAATCTTCTTAAAAAATCTTTTTCATAATTTAAAGCATTTTTTATTGCAAAATCTATCAAAAAAATCTTTTTTCTAGCTTTTGGATGGTTATATTTTTCTAAAAATATAGTGATTTGTCTTTCTTTTAGATCCTCAACTAACTCATAAAATAAATCCTTTGAGATTTTAATATCATATTTAAGTTTATTAAATATTTGATAGAGAGATATACTTTGTGATTGGAATGAGGAGATAGTTTTTAAGATATCAAATTGCTTCTCGCTTCTA
>JALVWI010000060.1 GCA_027038335.1 Campylobacterales bacterium
ATATAAAATGTATAAAACACTCTTTTTCCTTTATCTGAAATAAGGTATAATATACTAATTAAAGTTTGAGGGGGTTTAAAATGTTGCAAGATAGTATCGAAGTAAATGGGAAAAATATCTCTTTGGAAGAATTGGTAAACGGATACAACAAATGTTTATCACAAAAAAGAAGTGAAAAAAAGGCTATAAAAAAGAGAAAGCAAGAAAAAGAGTTGAAACCTTTTCAAGCTGAACTTATTAAACTGCAAAAATATATAGAGCTGCAAAATAAAAAGATGATCATACTCTTTGAAGGTAGAGATGCCTCCGGTAAGGGCGGAACTATTAGAAGAGTTACAAGATATATGAATGAAAAACATTATAGAGTTGTAGCACTTGGAAAACCGACCGAAGAGCAAAGAACACAATGGTACTATCAAAGATATGTCCAGCAATTCCCTCATGCGGGAGAGATAGTGCTTTTTGATAGAAGTTGGTACAATAGAGCGATGGTAGAGGATGTTTTTGGATTTTGTACTAAAAAAGAGTATGAGGATTTTATGGAGGGCGTCAGCGGCTTTGAGCATGATTTAACCAGACAAGGCATAGTTTTGATAAAGCTATATTTTAGTGTTACAAAAGAGGAACAGGCTAAAAGATTTGAAAGGCGAAGAACAGATCCTCTTAGACAATGGAAACTTAGCGAAATCGACCTACAAGCCCAAGATAAATGGGATGAATTTACTCAAGCTAAGTACAATATGATAAAAAGAACTCACACCCACAATGCTCCATGGACTATCATAAGAAGTGATGATAAACATTTAGCGAGACTAAATGCTATGAAAGTTATCTTAAATTCTTTAGATTATGATGATAGAGACAAATCACTTGACTTTTCCTTGGATCCGAATGTTGTAGTTTCAGGAGCTAGAGAGATAGAGATCATGGAAGCACAAAGACACAATTACGGTAAATTTATAGATTAATTATCTAGCGGAGAAAAAATGACTGAATATGAGTATAAACAAAATGTAGAGCTTTTAAAAAAATGGGCTGAGGCTTACTATAAAGAAGATAATCCTATGGTGAGTGATGAAGTATATGATAAACTTTATCGTGAAGTTGAAAAGTTTGAAAAGCAGCATCCCAAACTTTTAGATCCAAGTTCACCTACTCAAAAGGTAGGGGGAGAAGTTTTAGATGAGTTTGAAAAAGCCAAACATTTAACAAGAATGTGGTCAATGGAGGATGTTTTTAACAAAAAAGAGCTTGAAGAGTGGATACAAAGAGTTTATAAAAATGTCGGAGTTTGTGAATTTTACTGTGAGCCGAAATTTGATGGAGCTAGTTTAAATATTATCTATGAAAACGGTAAACTAAAACAAGCTATCACAAGAGGAGACGGAGTCATAGGCGAAGATGTAACTCACAATGCAAAAGCTATCAAATCAATACCGAAAAGTATAAATTATCAACCTCTTATAGAGATAAGAGGAGAAGTTTTGATGCCAAAAGATGAGTTTGATAGGCTAAATAATGAAAGAGCAAAAAAAGGTGAACCCCTCTTTGCCAACCCTCGAAATGCGGCTGCAGGCAGTATGAGACAGCTTGATAGCTCTATAACAGCTAAAAGAGAGCTTATATTTCAGACATGGGGAGTGGGAGAAAACTCTTTAGAGTATAAAAAGCTTTCAGATATGATGGATTTTATATATGCTCTAGGTTTTAATGAGCCTCCAAAGAGAAAAGTATGCGAAAATGTAGAAGAGATAGAAAAATTATACTCGGAATTTGTAAAGATAAGAGATACATTTGCTGTGATGCTTGATGGAATGGTGGTAAAAGTAAATGATATATCTTTGCAAGAAAAGCTAGGCTACACAGTAAAATATCCAAGATGGATGTGTGCTTACAAATTCCCGGCAATCGAAAAAATGACAAAGATAAAAGATATACTTTTTCAAGTAGGAAGAACCGGTGTTGTAACGCCCGTAGCCATAGTAGAGCCTGTAAATATAGAGGGAGTAGTTGTCGAAAGAGCCACTTTGCACAATTTTGACGAAATAAAAAGAAAAGATATCCATATCGGTGACACCGTTATCATCATTAGAAGCGGTGATGTTATACCTAAGATCACAAAAGTTTTAACAGAGTATAGAGATGGGGATGAAAAAGTAGTCCAAAGACCTACTCATTGTCCGGTATGCGGAAGTGAACTTTTGGATGAAGGGATACTTTTAAAATGTCAAAATCTACTATGCGAAGCTAGAGTAGTAAACTCTATCATATATTTTGCAAGCAAGCAATGTCTGAATATAGAGGGTTTAGGTGATAAGATAGTCAAACTTTTATATGATAAAGGGTTGGTAAAAAGTGTACTTGATCTTTTTGAGCTTAAAAAAGAGGATCTCTTAAAGCTGGAGGGTTTTAAAGAGAAAAAAGTAAACAATCTTTTAAATGCGATAGAGAGTGTAAAAGGGGCTGAGTGTTGGAGATTTGTCAATGCTTTAGGTATCGAGCATATCGGAGAAGTAGCTAGTAAAAAGATATGTCAAAGATTTGGGATAGATTTTTTAAATGCTACAAAAGAGAAGTTGCTTGGTATTGATGGCTTTGGGGAAGAGATGGCTGAGTCGTTTTTGGAATTTTTAAGAGTAAACAAAGAGTTGGTAACTAAACTATTATCCATCATCACTCCAAAAAATCCTGAAAAAAAAGAGATAAAAGAGTCCTCTTTTGTAGGAAAAACCATAGTGCTTACAGGTACTATGAGTGAATCAAGAGATAAGATAAAAGAGGAGCTTGAAAATTTAGGTGCTAAGGTAACAAATTCAGTAAGCAAAAAAACTGACTTTGTGATATATGGAGATGATGCCGGAAGTAAAATGGAAAAGGCTAGGAAGTTAGGAGTTGCTTTGATGAGTGAAGCAAAAATGAGAGAGAGGATGAGTGAGTGAGCGAAGCAAGGCGACTTGATATATTTTTGGTAGAAAAAAGTTTTTTTGAGAGTCGCAACAAAGCAAACGAAGCCATAAAAAGCAGAAATGTTAAAATAGATGGAAAAATTGTAACAAAGCCATCTTTTTTGGTTAGTGATATATCAAGGATTGAGATATTTCAAAAAGATAGGTATGTAAGCCGCGCGGGTAATAAGCTAAAAGAGTTTTTAAAAGAAAATAGTGTAGATATAAAAGATAAAACTTGCTTAGATATAGGTAGCAGTACAGGCGGGTTTTGTGAAGTATTGCTTGAATATGGGGCAAAAGAGGTTTATGCCGTAGATGTTGGAAGTTATCAACTTCATCCAAAACTTAAAAATGATAAAAGGATAAAATCCTTTGAAAAATGCGATATAAGGGATTTTAAAAGTGATAAAAAGTTTGATGTAGTTACTTGTGATGTCTCTTTTGTAGGTATTTCACATATACTCCCAAAGATAAAAGAACTTTCAAATGATAAAATCTTACTTCTTTTTAAACCTCAGTTTGAAGTGGGAAAAGATGTAAAAAGAGATAAAAAAGGTGTCATAAAAGATAAAGATGCCATAAAGAGAGTTTTAGTAAAGTTTGAATCATTGCTAGTCAGTGAAAAGTTAAAGCTTATAAAAAAAGAAATATCAAAAATAAAAGGAAAAGAGGGCAATGAAGAGTATTTCTACTATATCCAAAGATAGTATCACCTCTTTAGCCATCGGAGGATTTGACGGTATCCATTTAGCTCATAGAGAGCTTATTAAAAGAGCTGAAGCTCT
>JALVWI010000061.1 GCA_027038335.1 Campylobacterales bacterium
TGACCTTTTAATCTTTGAAGTTCCAAATATCCTTATCGCTAATTGGATAAAAACAAAATATTCTGAAAAGTTATCTCACTTATATGAAATAAAAACCGGTAAAAAGCCTCAAGTTATCATAAGAGTAAAAAATAGTAGAAAAAAAAGAAATAGTATTAAAAAAGAGATACAAAAAGAGATACAAAATTCACAAAAGATAACTATACTAAACCCATCTTTTACATTTAATAGTTTTGTAGTAGGAAGTTCAAACCAATTTGCTTTTACAGTTGCTAAATCAGTTGCTCAAAAGCCGGGTATTGTTTACAATCCTGTTTTTATATATGGTCCAACGGGTCTTGGAAAAACTCATTTAGTTCATGCTATCGGAAATTATGCAAGCGAGAGAGGTAAAGTTATCATTTATGCTACTATTGAACAATTTATGAATGATTTTACTTATAATCTTAGAAATCAAACTATGGATAGATTTAGGGAAAAATATAGAAAATGCGATATATTACTTATAGATGATGTACAGTTTTTAAGTAATAAAATACAAACTCAAGAAGAATTTTTTCATACTTTTAATGAACTTCACAACAATGGAAAACAGATAGTTTTAACCTCTGATAAACCTCCAAAGATGATAGCGGGACTTGAAGAAAGGCTTAAGAGTAGATTTGAATGGGGTATAAAAGCTGATATTACTCTACCCGAACTTGAAACAAAAATTGCTATCATAAAGAAAAAGTGTGAACTTGATGGAATAAATCTAAATAATGATATTATAAATTATATTGCAACCAATATGGGAGACAATATAAGAGAGATAGAAAGTGCAATTATAAATCTAAATGCTTATGCTTCACTTATGGGGCAAAAGATAACTTTTGAATTTGCTAAAAATGTAATGAAAGAACAGATAAAAGAGAGAAATAATTCTATATCTTTAGAAGATATTATAAATGTTATCTCAAGAGAATTAAATATAAAACCAAGTGAAATAAAATCAAAAAAAAGAAGTAAAAATATAGTAGAAGCTAGGAGAATAGGTATATATTTAGCTAGAACTCTTACACCAAACTCCATGCCCTCTTTAGCAAACTTTTTTGGTATGAAAGATCATACGGCAGTTTCACATAATATGAAAAAGATAAATGAAATCATACAAAATGATGAAAATTTTAAAGTAAGAGTTGATGAATTAAAAAATATGATTTTAACCCAAATTTCTCAATAATATTTGGATTTAAAAAAGTTTATAAAAAAATTGTGAAAAATTGTGAAAAAATATTTTTGCAAAGTTAGTTTTAAATATCTAAATTTTAGAGGTTTAAACTACTTTTTCACATTTTCAAGGTAATATACTACTATTACTATTTTATTTTAATAATAAAGGAGCAAAAATGAAGATAACAATCAACAAGAGTGTTTTGGAAAATATGCTTATCAATACCCTGCCGTATTTAGAAAAAAAAGATTTAAGTCAAATAACTTCTCATATTCTTATAAATGCTTATGAAGATACACTTGATATAAAAAGTACTGATTTTGAGATAGGTATAGAAATATTTAGCAGAAATGTCAATATCAATGAACCCGGAACTGCTACGGCAAACGGTAAAAAACTTTTTGATATAGTAAAAATACTTAAAGACAGTGAAGTAACTCTTGAAACTATTAATGACTATATTTATATAAAACAAAAACACTCCAAATTTAAACTTCCTATGTTCAATCCTTTAGAATTTCCTGATTTTCCAACTGTTGAAAATAAACCTAAATTTGAGATAAACAGTTCTGCTCTTGTTAGATCTATCAAAAAAATAGCTCCTGCAATAGATACAAACAATCCAAAATTTGAACTCAACGGTGCTTTAATAGATATAAAACAAGATCATATAAACTTAGTTGCAACTGATACTAAAAGATTGGCTCTTGTTAAGATAGAAAATAGTAGTGAAAAAGATATAGCTCTTATCATTCCAAAAAAAGCGATAAGCGAGATACAAAAGATATTTTTTGATGAGATAGAGATATATTATGATGAAAATAGTTTTATAGCAATTTCTCCAAATTTTAAATTTTTTACAAAATTGATAAATGGTAAATTTCCTGATTATGAAAGAATTATACCTAAAGAGATGGATAAAAGACTCCTTTTAAATAGAGATAAATTTATAGATGCTATCAAGCAAATTTGGGTAGTTTCACAAGATATTAAAGTAACTTTTAAACCGGATTTGATAATTTTTGAAAGTTTAAATGATAGTAATATAGAAGCAAAAACAGAGATAGAGTTTGATACAGGTTTAGAAGAAGATATATTTTTAGCTATCAATTCAAAACATGTTATAGACTTTTTAAGTAATATTGAAAAAAGTAGTTTTACTTTAGGATATAATGATTCAACTATGCCTTTTACTCTTGAGAGTGAAAACTTTTTAACGATAATAATGCCTATAATGATATAAAAAATAAAAGATAAAATAAAAAGAGGAAAAATATGGAAATAGAGAAAAAATATAATGCATCAAATATAAAAGTTTTAAAGGGTTTAGAAGCTGTTAGAAAAAGACCGGGAATGTATATAGGTGATACCAATATAAACGGTCTTCATCACTTAGTTTATGAAGTAGTTGATAACTCTATAGATGAAGCGATGGCAGGATACTGTAACTCTATAGAGATAGTTTTAACAAAAGATGGAAGTGTAAAAGTAACGGATAACGGAAGAGGAATACCTGTAGATATTCATCCTACAGAAAAGATACCGGCCGCTACGGTTGTTTTGACTGTTCTTCATGCGGGAGGAAAATTTGACAAAGATACTTATAAAGTAAGCGGTGGACTTCACGGTGTGGGAGTTTCAGTAGTAAATGCACTCTCAAGCAAACTTAAAATGACTATATATAAAAATAAACAAATTTACACTCAAGAGTTTCAAAGAGGAATTCCTGTCAATGACCTTGAAGTGGTAGGAAATACAAGAAAAAATGGAACTACCATAGAGTTTTGGCCGGATGGTGATATATTTGAAACGACTAAATTTGACTTTAATATACTTTCAAAAAGATTTAAAGAGTTAGCTTATCTAAATCCAACTATTACTATAATACTTAAAGATGAAAGAGACGGTAAAAAAGAGGTTTATCATTTTGAAGGAGGTATTAGTCAATTTGTAAAAGATCTCAATAAAAAAGATGCTGTAACAAAAGTTTTTCATTTTGATAAAAAGATAGATGATATAGAGATAGATATAGCACTTTTATACAATACCGGATATAATGAAACTCTCTTTTCTTTTGTAAATAATATAAAAACTATAGAGGGTGGTACTCATGAAAGCGGTTTTAGAGCCGGACTTACAAGGGCTATAACAAATTATAAAAACAATAACGCAGCTCAAAGAGAAAAAGATACAAAGATAAGCGGTGATGATGTAAGAGAAGGGCTTATTGCAATAGTCAGTGTAAAAGTTCCTGAGCCTCAGTTTGAAGGTCAAACAAAAGGAAAACTTGGAAGCTCTTATGTAAAACCTCTTGTTCAAAAAAGTACTTATGAAACACTTCTAAAATATTTTGAAGAAAATCCCATAGAAGCCAAAATCATAATGGATAAAGCCATTTCAGCCGCAAGAGGTAGAGAAGCAGCTAAAAAAGCTAGGGATTTAACTAGAAGAAAAGATGCTATGAGTGTCGGTACACTTCCGGGAAAATT
>JALVWI010000062.1 GCA_027038335.1 Campylobacterales bacterium
AAAAGCTTTGCAGAAAGTATTAATGCAATATATCTTGATCTTGATACTGTTGATATAAATTATAAGCTTGCTTCAAAAGTTCCCCTAAATCAACTTAAAAAATATTTTGTTCTTCCTCTATATGATGATGAAATAAGTATATATGTTGCTTTTAGCGAACCGTATAATATAAAGGCTCAGGAAGCATTACAAAGATATTATCCTAAGAAACTTATAAAAGTTGTTGTAGCAGATCCGTTACAGATAGAAAAATATTTTAATAAGCTTGAAATAAGTAGCGGAACAAAAGGGTTGATAAGCGAAATAAGAAAAGAACTTACTACAAGTGCAGCAGAAAATCCAAGTGAATCATCCGGTATAATGAAATTAATTGAATCTATTATAAAAACTGCTATTTTATATCGTGGAAGTGATATACATATTGAACCTACTGAAAATAACTGTATTGTAAGAACTAGAGTTGACGGTATGCTTACTGAATCTTTTGTTTTTGAAAAAGATATTTATCCACCGCTTAGTTCAAGAATAAAACTTTTATCCAATCTTGATATAGCAGAAAGGAGAAAGCCTCAAGATGGTAGATTTTCTCTAAAAATTATGGATAAAGAGTATGATTTTAGAGTTTCTACTCTTCCTATTACAAACGGTGAATCAATAGTCTTAAGAATTCTCGACAAATCAAAAGTGATGATAAAGCTAGAATCCCTAGGTATGAGTAAAGTAACTTTTGAAAAATTTAACCGTGCCATGAGAACGCCCTACGGTATAGTTTTTGTTACAGGTCCAACAGGTAGTGGTAAAACAACTACTTTGTATGCAGCTCTTAATGCTATAAAAAATATATCTAAAAAAATAATTACTGTTGAAGACCCAGTCGAATATCAACTAAATCTTACTCAGCAAGTACAAGTAAACGAGAAAGCAAATCTTACTTTTGCAAGTGCATTAAAATCAATATTAAGACAAGATCCTGATGTAATTATGATAGGGGAGGTAAGAGATAAAGAGACTTTAAGAATAGCTATACAAGCAGCATTAACCGGTCATCTTGTTTTTTCAACTTTACATACTAATGATGCCATAAGTGCAGTCAATAGGGTTCTTGATATGGGTATTGAGTCTTATTTGGTAAGTGGGGCTTTGATAGCTATAGAAGCTCAAAGGCTTATAAGAAAACTATGTCCATACTGTAGAAGTAAAGTAATTTTACCAAAAAATACCATAGAAGAATTTAAAGAATTTTTGCCGGAAGATTATCAGTTTTACAAAGCTGTGGGATGTGATAAGTGTGCTAATAGCGGATATTTTGGTCGAGAAATGATCTCTGAAATACTTGTCATCAGTGAAGAGATACAAAGTATTATAGCCAGAGGAGGTTCTAAAGCAGAAATACAAGAGCAAGCAAAAAAAGATAATTTTGTAAATATGCTACAAGATGGTATAATAAGAGCGGCAAACGGCATAACGAGTATAGAAGAAGTATATAGAGTGGTAAAATCATGAAATATTTTGAAATTACATATCTTTTTAAAGGTCAAAAAAAGACAAAAATACTGCGTGCACAAAATAGAATGGATGCTTTATCTATTGCTAAGATAAGACTTCCGGGTATTGTTGTGAAAATTATTGAAACATCAGCTCCTGTTGAGGACCAATTAAAAGAGTTTCAAAAGCAATTTACAAATACACTCTTAAAGCCAAAGATAAAAATAGACAATCTTATTTCATCTATTAGACAACTTGGAGTTATGACAAATGCTGGAATTTCTATCCATGATAGTGTTAAAGAAGTTGTAAAAACAACTGAAGATAAAAGGTTGAAAGCTATTTTTGAAAATATTGATGATGCTCTAAATTCCGGACAAAGCTTAACCGAGGCACTTTCAGTATATAGACATGATGTAGGAGATGTTACAATAGCTATGGTAGAACTCGGTGAAAATACCGGTAATATGTCCGAATCTCTTTTAAAACTTGCCAAAATCCTTGAAGAGATAAGAGATAATAGGAAGAAGTTTAAAAGTGCTCTTAGATATCCTATTATTGTTTTAGTGGCGATTTCCATAGCATTTACTATTTTAATGGTTTATGTTGTGCCAAAATTTAAAGAAATATTTTCCAAATTTCATACCAAATTGCCTATTCCTACGAGAATACTTCTATTTTTAGAAAATATTATTCATAACTATGGTTGGTATTTACTTTTTTTTATCATAGGTAGCATTGCAACCATAAAATTTTTATATGCAAACAATGAAGATTTTAAGCGAGGATTTGATAAATATATACTAAAAGTATATCTGTTTGGTAAAATTATATTTAATGCTACAATGTATAGATTTACAATGATATTTACGCAATTAATTGCCGCCGGTATTCCCATAGCCGATGCTCTTGATACTGCAGTTTTAACAGTTGACAATACAGCTATAAAAGAAAAATTATCAAATGTAACTGTTTCTGTTCAAAGAGGTATGTCACTCTCAAACGCCTTTAAAGATACAGGATTGTTTCAAGGAATGCTTTTGCAAATGGTAGAAGCCGGAGAGAGAAGTGGTACTCTTGATACTATGCTTGAAAAAGTTTCTGATTATTTTAAGATGAGATTTGATGAAATAGTTGATAATATTTCAAGTTACATTGAGCCTATTTTGATAGGTTTTATTGCTGTTATGGTCTTAATGATGGCACTTGGTATCTTTTTGCCAATGTGGGATCTTGCCGCTGCCGTTAAGCATGGGTAGTTATCATACCCGCTTCTTCTAAAAAAGGAGAGTGGGTAAAGTCTATCTTTTTAATTTTGTCATATTTTGCATAAGAGAGATAAAGTATGTCTTTTGCTCTAGTGGTAGCCACATAAAAGAGTCTTCTTTCTTCCTCTAAAGATCCGCCTTGGTTCATCAATTTTTTATTTGGAAATCTTCCATCCATCAAATCTATAATGTAAACTTCTATAAATTCTAAACCTTTGCTAGCATGAATACTTAAAAGATTGATTCCTTCGCCTTCGCTCATTTCACTACTTCCTAATACCAAAGCATTTAAAAATTTTTCCATATCGTTATAGTTTTTTGCTATATTTGCCAGTATCCATGCTTTTGAGATAATTTTTTGTGAAATTTCTTTAGCTTTTTCTTCATCAAATCCACCATTTTTCAAAGAAGCTCTTTGTCTTGCTAGAGTATCGGCAATATGTTGATAAAGCTTTGAATTTATAAGATTTGATATGATTTTATAAGGAATTTGACTACGATTGGAATATTTTGCAAACTTATACAATTCATATATAAATAGTGCACCGTCATTAGAAATTTTTGGATGTTTAAGTATGGGATTTGAAAGAAATTTTTCTTCAAAATCCAACCCTTTAAATCTTCCAAGCGAACCAAGAGTATCAAAATGATCAAAAAGACCAAGTTGATAATTTTGTTTTCTTTTGCCATAAGGATTTTTGCACTCCATATCTGGAGATATCAATCCTTTTATGATATTACCGTTTCCTAGTTTTATCAAACCTTCAAATATTTCTTTGCCTATAACTGAACCTATGCCTCTTGCATATTCAAAAACACCCACAAAAGACATAATATCTCTTGGATTGGTTAAAATTGAAAAAAGATTGAGAAGTGCCTTTATCTCCTTTGTATCAAAAAAACTCATACTGCCTTTTCTTTTGCAACTTAT
>JALVWI010000063.1 GCA_027038335.1 Campylobacterales bacterium
TCATCGCTTGCCATCGTTATATTCCAAGCAGGCTCCCACACTATCTCTACTTCACACTCATTTACACCATCAAGTCTCTCAACTGCATCTTTTGTCCATTGCTTCATCATTTCATGCAAAGGACATCCTCTTGTTGATAGTGTCATAGTAACTTTGACTTTATCGCCATCTATATCTATACCGTAAATAAGCCCCAAAGAGTAGATATCAAATCCAACCTCAGGGTCTATAACTGTTTTTATCGCTTCTTTAACTTGTTCTTCAGTTACTGCCATAATCAATCCTTTATATCTTTCAATCTATCTAAACCATACACTAAAGTATAGTAAATATTGTAAATTACCAACATTGTAGAAAGTGCCATTATAATAGCTCCCACTACAAACAAGATGCTAATATGAGTAAATATTGCAATACTACACAATATAACTCCAACTGTTGTTATCCAAAACTGCATATCTGCTACATTTTCTTTTACCATTTCATTTAACATCGGAACTTTTATCTTTCCGACAAGCGGTGAATATCTTTGATACCACACCAAAAATGGAAGTATTTTATATATGTGCCCTACTATAAAAAAGACAAAAAATCCAAAAAACAGCATAAAACCAAACAAGATAAACAGAGTTTGGCTATTTAAAAATATAGCAAGAGCTAAGATAAGTAATGACAAAATCAATGAATAAAATGAAGCTATCATATTTTTTGCCCAAAAGTCATTTTGTTTTCTTATTCTTGTGGTAAAAATTAGCCACATTTGATAAAGTCCTAAAACGATGGAAACTCCCACTAGGGCAATTCCGAGATATTTTAATACCATTATCTTAGTAAAAACTGATACCAAAAATAGCAATAAACCCGTAATAACTGTATAAAAAGCTATATTTATAGACTTATCGCTAAAACCATGAGAAAGTGAAAACATAGGTAGCAGTATCATCCCTATCCCCATAATGGTCATCAAAATATAACCTACAATGGTTGTAGATATATGCAAAGTAACCAAGGAAACTATATCAGCTCCAAATCCATATATAAGATCTAATGCCATATAAAAGCCTATACTTACACCTATAAGTAAAAAAATATTTGAAACGAGCATATACTTTGCAGTTATACTCCAAAGCTCTATATTTTTATATGTCAAAAATACATTTGCTACAAATATAAGCATAGATATATACATCATTATAGCTCCGTACGGTAACATCTTTATATAACCGTTTACTCCCAGTGCTATGGAAAATATTACCACTCCAACCACAAAAAGATAAAACTGTATGTAAGCAAAATCTTTTGAAAAGATAGGTATCTCCAAAACAACAGGGATAAGTTGATACATTGCTCCAAAGATGATCATCATAATAAATCCAAGGAGATACAAATGCATCAAGCTTGCTATCGCAGGAGATAAGAAAAATGTATTTAAATCACCTGCATAAAAAGGTAACATAAAAGATGCTATCATATAAAAAATAGAACCTGCTATAAAATAGTGAGCTACCAGTACAAACGGTGGCGCCATTTCAGTTGCTAAATTTTTTGCCATCTATTTATCCATGACAGTTTGTGTCATTATAATCAGTTTTTGTTGCGGGATTTGATTTTTTTGAAAAAATAAGATGTGTAACTCCATCTATCTCTTTATCTTCTATATCATATTCACCCTCAATCTTTGGAAGCAATCCCATAGGTTTTTTGTGATTGATCATATGAACTTTTGTATTTGGATCTTTTATCTGTTGAAGTGCAAGCATAGCATTTACCATTGGCTCAGGAGGTCCACATCTACTTGTATCAAACTCTATGTAAGTAGTATCTCCTACTTTATACTTATAAAACGGAACTGTTTGTCCCTCCACTTTTAACTCTTCTGCATCATCCGGTCTTTTTATCTCAAAATCAGACATATTTACTCCTTTTTAAAAAATATGACGGAATTATACCACAAAAAAATTAATTTACATTGATTTAAATCAAGCTTCTTATTTTTATGGCATACCACAAAATTCCTAGATTGAGTGTAAAGATAGCTAAAGATGTAGCACGAGAAACTAACTTCTCCTTAAGAGTCCTGTCTCGTCCGTGAGCATTTAGAGAGATATACATGTGTATGATGGTTGAGATAGTGATAAGCACAACAAGAGTTATTTTAACATAAAAATATTTTGCCAAAGCCATTTGCGGATGAGATAAAATGTCGCTTATACTTAAAGCATATATAAAATATCCACCCGTTATCAAAAGAATAGTTAAAACTATAAGTTCAAAATATCCATAAAATGGACCTATGTAGTAGTAAACAGTAGCCTGAGCCTCTTTGTCTTTAAAGTAAAGTCCCATTCCAAAAAGCAGTATAGAGCCTCCTATCCAAGCCGCAGCTGCTAAAATATGAGTAAAAAGTATGATATCAAAAAACAATCCAACTCCCTCTAAAAATAAAAATTATTATACTCAATTTTTACATATAATTGCTTAAAAAAGACATTTAATTATCACGATTGATTTACAAGAAGTATAAGGTATGGCGTTAAGCCGGGTTTTGTCAATGGATGGTTATTCATCTAAGCTATTACTTTACAGTAAAGCTTTAGCGAAGAGTAAAATTATAGAACTAACCACTCTCTTCTTGCTGCAGATTGGGTTTACATAGCATTCCAAGTTACCTTGGAATCTGGTGGTCTCTTACACCGCCGTTTCACCATCACCCGCCCATACTTTCTATGAAGACTTTTGAAAAAAGATAGCATAACTCTCGCTATGACTGTTACTTTTTACAAAGCTACTTTCTAAAAGTATGGGTGGGCTGTCTACTCTCTGTTGCACTATCCCTAGGATTACTCCCGTCGTATGTTATACGAAATCTTGTCCTATAGCAGCCCGGACTTTCCTCCCGCCCATACTTTCGATGAAGACTTTTGAAAAAAGATAGCATAACTCTCGCTATGACTGTTACTTTTTACAAAGCGACTTACTAAAAGTATGGGCGGGCAACCATCTGCCATACCTTATATTTATTATAACATATTAAAGTGATATTTTATCTATTTTTTTCAAAATAACTTACAACTCCATCTGCTATTCCGCGTGCAAGTAAATCTTCATAGTAGGGATTGAAAAGTCTTTTAGCTTCTGTTGGATTTGTGATATATCCTGTTTCGATTAAAACTGCCGGCATTTGAGCTCCGACAAGTACCCAAAATGGAGCTTTTCTGACACCTCCATCAACCACATTAAATCTTTTTCTTATACTTTTAAGTATTCCTCTTTGAATATCTATAGCTAATTTATTTGATGAAACTATCTTTTCTCTATTTAAAAAATTTAAAAATACTTGTTTTGAAAAATAATCCATACTACTCAAATCAGCTCTATTTTCCAAAGCTGAAACTCTTTTTGCTTTTGCACTTTTTGCAGGAGATAAAAAATAAGTTTCCACACCTTTAGCAATAAGATATTGACTTTTTTTCGGTGCAGCATTTGCATGGATGGATATAAAAATATCTGCTTTTTTCAAATTAGCAAAATGAGTTCTATTTCTTAATTTGATAAATATATCTCTACTTCTAGTATAATATACTTTATAACCATATCTTTTAAGATATTTTCCAAGTTTTAGTGCAATTTTAAGAACTGCATTTTTTTCTCGTAATCTTTTGTATCCTATAGC
>JALVWI010000064.1 GCA_027038335.1 Campylobacterales bacterium
GTATCATATTTTGCTCCATATCCGAAGCCATAAGGGATTATCCCGAGTTGGTTAAAAAATATATGTTTTCAGTTGTTCCTATGAATGACAATTACTTCGCAGCTCTTAACTCTGCTGTTTTTACCGATGGTACATTTGTGTATATCCCAAAAGGTGTAAGATGTCCTATGGAGCTTAGCACCTACTTTAGAATAAACGCTATGAATACCGGACAGTTTGAAAGAACGCTTATCATAGCTGATGAAGGAAGTTATGTTAGCTACAATGAGGGGTGCTCTGCTCCGCAAAGAGATGCCAATCAACTCCATGCGGCAGTAGTTGAACTTATAGTCTTAAAAGATGCGCAGATAAAATACTCCACCATTCAAAACTGGTATCCCGGTGATGAAAATGGACAGGGAGGCATATATAACTTCGTAACAAAAAGAGCTATTTGCAAAGGCGAAAATGCCAAAATTTCGTGGGCACAGGTAGAGACCGGCTCATCTATCACATGGAAATATCCAAGCTGCATTTTGCAAGGTGATAATAGTGTAGGAGAATTTTACTCAGTTGCCGTTACTACTTTAGCCCAACAGGCTGATACCGGTACAAAGATGATACATTTGGGTAAAAATACTCACTCTACTATCATCTCTAAAGGTATCTCAGCTATGAAGGGGCAAAATAGCTATAGAGGTTTAGTAAAAATTGCCGCAAAAGCACAAAATGCACACAACTATAGTGAATGCGACTCTTTACTTATAGGAGATAGTTGCGGGGCTCATACTTTTCCTTATCTTGAGAGTAAAAATGCAAAAGCTAAAGTTGAGCATGAAGCTACAACTACAAAGATAAGCGATGAGCAACTTTTTTATCTAAGGCAAAGAGGTATAAATGAAGAGGATGCGGTTAGTATGATAGTTCATGGGTTTTGCAAGGAAGTTTTTAATAAGCTTCCTATGGAGTATGCGGTTGAAGCAAAAGCATTGTTGGATTTAACATTAGAAGGAAGTGTAGGATGAATAATATAGTAGTAGATATAAAAAACTTATATGCAAGTATAGCGGATAAAGAGATATTAAAAGGCTTGGATTTACAAATCCTAGAGGGAAAAGTTCATGTCATAATGGGACCAAACGGGGCAGGTAAATCAACTTTGTCAAAAACTATTGTAGGTCATTATGATACTAAGATAAATAGCGGAGATATACTTTATAAAGGTGAAAGTATCATAGAGTTACCGCCTGAAGAGAGAGCCTTAAGAGGTATATTTATGAGTTTTCAAAATCCTGTAGAAGTTCCCGGAGTCAATAATGCCTACTTTTTAAGAACGGCACTAAACAATAAAAGAAAATATTTAGGCTTAAAAGAGCTTAATGCGGCAGAATTTTTAAGAGAATTAAAAAAGCTTATAAATGAGCTTGGCATGAAGAGTGAAATGATACAAAGATCGCTCAACCAAGGTTTTTCAGGAGGAGAAAAAAAGAGGAATGAAATATTGCAAATGATGGTTTTAAAGCCTGATTTTGTGATACTTGATGAGATAGACTCCGGACTTGATATAGATGCCCTAAGAGATGTAAGTGAAGGTATCAATAAAATGAAAGACGGTAAGAGAAGTTTTTTAGTTATCACTCATTATAGCAGAATCCTAGACTATATCAAGCCCGATTTTGTTCATGTTTTAAAAGACGGCAAGATTGTAAAAACCGGTGGGGCTGAGTTGGTCGCACAGCTTGAAGAGACAGGATATGAAGCTCTTGGGGAGAAGTAGTATGAAACAGTTATTATCCATGGCAAATCCAAATACCAATCAGCAAAAAGCTTTGAAAAAGTTAGAAACACTCGGGTTGCCTACTAAAAAAAATGAAGAGTATAGATACTTTGATATCGAAAATATTTTATCAAAAGAGTGGGAGAGATTTGAAGCAAATACTCAAGATATAAAAGAGAGTCAAAATATCATCATCCATAACGGAGTAGTAGTCAATATGCCAAAAGATAAAGGTATAATTTTGGAGTATAGTGATGAAATAGATATAGATGAAGAGCACTTTGACCCTATCTATTATCTTGGACATACACTAAATAAAACCCACATAAAGATACGATTTACAAAAGATTGCAGAGTAGTTATAAGACATATAAATAGTATCAATGATAAATTCATCTCTTATAGAACAGCTTTATATTTTGACAAAAATGTAAAAGTTGATATAGTTGAATTTATCGAAGATTTGGATACTGATAACTCCTTAATGCTTTTGGGTTCAGATATATTTGTTTCAAGTAAAGCAGAAGTATCACTAGTGAGAGAGAGAACCGCTAAGAAAAACGGTCTTATCGCTATATCCTCAGATAGAGTCAATGTGGATAAAAATGCTTTATTTAGTTATCATACATTCGACTTTGGAGATGGCAAAGGTTTAAACCTTGTAAAAGCAAAACTTGATGAAGAAGCTAAGATAAACTCTTACCATCTTCTTTTTGCAAGAGATAAAGCAAATATAGGAAATATATCTAAAATCATTCATGCCGGCAAAAATTCAAAAAGTACCCAAAAAGCAAAAAATATACTCCATGGTGTTGCTAAGGGTATATTTGATGCTTTGATAAAGATAGACAATCTCGCTCCAAAGAGCATAACTCATCAAAATTCTCAAGCAGTTTTACTAAATGACGGTGCTTTTATGGCAAGTAAACCTCAACTAGAAATTTATATAGATGATGTTGAAGCTAGTCACGGCTCTACTATAGGTGAATTGGATGCCGATCAACTCTTTTATCTTAGATCAAGAGGGATAAATAAAGAAAATGCCAGAAAACTTCTCATACTTGCATTTGCAAATGAGATGATAGATGTGATAGAGGATAAACTTATAAGAGAGACTTTGCATTGTTCATTCGATAAAGTTTATCACAATAAACCTCAAGTAGAGTGTATAGCTACTTGTCATCATTGTGAAGAGATGGTTTTAAAGGAGGATTCTTGAGCTTAAAAGAGAAATTAGAACGGTATAAAGAGGATTTTGACCTTTTTGAAACAGCCAATGAAAAGATGGAGTATATCTTTGATCTTGGCAAAGAGCATACTACATTACCGGCTAAGTTAAAAAATGATGAAACTTTTATAAAAGGGTGTGCATCTCCTGCATGGCTTACTTATGAGTGTAAAGAGGGTAAACTTATCTTAAAAGGAGAGGGAACTTCTGAAATGGCAAAAGGGATGCTTACTTTGCTTTTGGATATATTTAGTGATAATTCACCTGAAGAGATACTAAGTTTTAACCCGCAAGAGTTAAATAAGCTAGGAATTGTTGAGCTTTTATCCCCTGTTAGACAGCAAAGCTTAGAAGCATTTTTACAAAAAGTTTATACTTATGCCAAAAAATGTAAGGAAAAATTATGAGTAAAAATCCAAGAGAGGTTACACCAAAAGAGAGTGAAGAGCGTATCATAGAGGAGCTTCAAAAGATATATGACCCTGAAATCCCCGTAGATGTGTATAATTTAGGGCTTATATATGATGTAAAATGTGAAAAAGATAAAGTAAGCAAGTTAAATAGATGTAAAGTAGTTATGACTCTAACTTCTGCGACTTGCTCTATGTCTGAGATGATAGTAGATCTTGTTAGAAC
>JALVWI010000065.1 GCA_027038335.1 Campylobacterales bacterium
CCTAAATCAAGATAAAAGCTAATTTTAGATAAAATTCAAGAAATTTGATTTTAAACTTAAAAGGTTATTTGATGTTTAAACCGTTGTTGATAGAAGTAGGTGTAGAAGAGTTACCGGCTATTCCTTTTTTAAAAGAGTTACCTAATATTGATAAAAAATGGAGTAAAGTTTTAGAGGATAATTCACTACTGTGTGAATTTGAGTTTTATTATACTCCAAGACGCATGGTTTTGTGGCATAGAGAATTTCCTACAAAACAGCCTGATACTATCCAAGAGCTTTATGGAGCACCGTTAAGTATAGCTTTCAAAGATGATAAACCTACCAATGCGGCACTATCTTTTGCTAAAAAATGCGGTGTTAGCATAGATGAGCTTGGCAAGTCACAAAAGGGCGGTAAAGAGGTGCTTTACTATAAAAAAGAGATAAAAGGCAAACCTTCAAGTGAACTTTTGCAAGATATGTTAAAAACTTTTTTAACTTCACTAAACTTTGGAAAGTCAATGAGATGGGGAAGTTTAGAGGAGAGCTTTATAAGACCCGTAAGATGGATAGGTGCTATGTTGGGTGATGAAGTGATAAAGTTTGAACTTTACGGGGTTACTTCAGATAATATTTCATATCCTCATAGGTCTATAAGTTATGATCCTTTTAGTTATGAATTTGCCGGTGATTTCTTTTGTAAGCTTGATAAAAACGGTGTTATTTTATATCAAGATGAGAGAAGAAAAAAGATATTGGAGCAATTTAAAGAGATTGAAAAAGAAAATAGTATAGATATAGAGATAGATAAAGAGCTTTTAGATGAAGTTGTTACTATCACGGAGTATCCTACCGCACTTTTAGGAAGTTTTGATGAAGAGTTTTTAAGACTTCCAAATGAAGTTATCATTACTTCAATGAAAGAGCATCAGAGATATTTTCCTGTTTTTAAAAAGGGGAAACTAACTAATCATTTTATAGTTGTATCAAATGCTATTACAGATGATTATTCACTTATCGTAAAAGGTAATGAGAAGGTTTTAAAAGCAAGGCTTAGTGATGCTATCTTCTTTTATGATAATGACTTAAAAAACGCACTTCAGTATGAAGGTTTAAAAGATATTGTATATATGCAAGGTTTAGGCTCAATTTATGATAAAGAGCTTAGAGAAAAAGAGATAGCTTTGTATCTTTGTGATATGTATGGCTTAAATGAAAAAGAGCTTATCTCAAGAGCCGTAATGCTTTCTAAAGCTGATTTGCTTAGTGAAATGGTATATGAATTTACTGAGCTTCAAGGTATCATGGGATACTACTATGCTAAAGCTATGGGAGAAGATATAAGGGTTTGTCAAGCGATAAAAGAGCAGTATCTACCAAGTGGTGAGGATTCTATGCTACCTAGTTCTGTTTTTAGCTCCATAGTAGCTTTATCAAATAAATTAGATACTATTTTAGCTCTTTTTGATATAGGTAAGATTCCAACCGGCAATAAAGATCCTTTTGGTTTAAGAAGAGCTGCAAACGGTATCATAAAGATAGTCTTAGAGTATAACCTTTACTTTGATATAGATAAAGTTTTTGATGATTTATCTAAAAACTACAAGCAAATAGATACTAAAAAAGTAAAAGAGTTTTTTATAGAGAGACTTTATCAATTTTTCAAAGTCAACCCTTCGGTATTAAAGGCTGTATTACAAAGCGGTGAAAGAGATGTAGTAATAATAGCCAAAAAAGTTAAAGCACTTGATAAGATAGTCTCAAGTAGCGGTTTTAAAGAGATATTTACAACATTCAAAAGAGTTTCAAATATAGTAAAAGATGTGGATATAAGTAGTAACTTAAGTGTAGATACTTTACTTTTTGAAAAAGATGAAGAAAAAGAGTTGTATGAAGCTTATCAAAATATCAAAGATAAAGAGTTTAGTGACTATGAAGTAAGGCTTGAGGAGCTTTTTTCACTTAAACCGTATATAGATAACTTTTTTGATAATGTTATGGTAAATGTAGAAGATGAAAAGTTAAAAACCAATAGAAAAAATCTTATAAGCTCTATCTATAAAACTTTTAAAGAGATAGCAGATATAAAAGAGATCACTCTTTGAGAGCTATAGCTTTTTTTACTTTTTTAAAGCTTCCGTAGCCAAAACAGCTCGAAAGATTGCAGCTTAAAAATTTGTCTGTGTTGATAACTTCTTGAAGTAAAAAGGGGTAGTTTATCTTAGCTATCTCTTTTTTATACTTGATTAGATTTGTATAACTACTTTTTATGACTACTATACCTTTTTTATATCTTAAAAGATTGTCAACCATTTGGGCATATTTTAGTGAATTTTGCACTATCTCATTTTTAAAGCTAAAAAGTGTTTCAGTAAAGATATGCTTTAACTTAAGCGAACTTTTTAGTGTTGCTATATTTAGTATATCTTTTAGTATGATAGATAACGCTGATGTATAGTAACTATCATCTCCATCAGCTAGAGTCATCTTTTTTGCATCAAGATACCACTTGCCGTTTTTATAAAAATTTTTTATAGCGATATTTGTCAGTATTGAAGCATTTTTTAAATATTTATCTTTTAAAGTCATCTCATAAGCATATAAAAGAGTATCACTTAGGTATGCATAATCTTCAAGCAAACCGTTTTGCTTCGGTTTATTTGTATCAAAAGTTTGATGGTATAAAGAGCCGTCACTTTTTTGCATAATTTTTAGTAAATTTTTTAAAGATAAAAGAGCCTCTTTTTTATAAGAGGGATTTATCAAAGAGGCTTCAAGTTTTGTTTTTATCATCATAGCATTCCAAGATGTTATGACCTTTTTATCTATAAAAGGGAAAGCTCTTTTATCTTTTATCTTTTTTATGATAGCGATAATTTTTTTAAGTTTTTTAGGTTTCTTTGTCAAAGTTAAATGAGGCAATGCATATTCTCCGTCATAATTACCGTCAGTTTTGATATCAAGATAATTCAAAACCTCAATCGCCTCATCTTTTTTAACTCCTTTTGAGATCAACTTCTTTAGCAGTAAATCGCGTATAAATATATAATGTCCACCCTCCAAACCGTTACTATTTGCATCACTTGCACTATAGTACAAAAAGAGTCTATTTCTAAAATGTTTATCAAATTCATTTATAGTGTTAATGATTAGAGTTTTAAACTCTTTATCTTTTGAAATTTTATATGCTCTTATATAAGAAGAGAGTATTTGAGCATTTGAGTAGAGCATCTTTTCAAAGTGAGGTGAATTCCACTCTCTATCGGTTGTATATCTAAAAAATCCTCCGCTTATGATGTCATAAATACTTCCTCTTTGCATTACTTTTAAAGTTTGCAAACTCATATCAAGAGAGTTTTTATCATGATAAACTTTGTAAAAATCAAGTAAAAAGTTTAAAACTGAACTTTGAGGGTATTTTGCACCTTCTTTAAAGCCTTTATACTTTTTATCAAAACTCTTTTGTATATTTTTGTATGCAGTTTTTATGATATTTTTTTGTTTGATTTTTAAAAAGTTTTTTACTCTTTTTTGTTTTTTCATAAGCTCATTAGCAAGTTTTTGTATATTTGTTTTAT
>JALVWI010000066.1 GCA_027038335.1 Campylobacterales bacterium
AAATTTATCATATTTGCTACCATTTTTGTATCACTTTTTATGCCTTTTGGACTTGATATGAATCCTTTTTTATCATTGATACTATTTGTTTTTAAGCTTGGTATCGTAGTGCTTGCAGTTGTAGTAGTTGAAACGAATATGGCAAAGCTAAGACTTTTTAAAGTACCGAATCTTTTGGGCATTGCTATAGTATTTTCTTTTTTATCACTCATTAGTTTTTATATTTTGGGAAGTTGATAATGGTTGATTTTTTTATAGGTTTATTTTTAGCAAATTTGATAGTTTCACTTTTTACTTCAAGACTTCATATGCTTATATTTTGGTATGCTCTTAACTCTTTTTCGTTAGGAGTTGCCGCACTTTTGATAGGAAAAGATTTGCATGATGATCCCATGATACTTACCGGAATCGTTACAATCTTATTGAAAAGTTTTATACTACCTTATGTTTTAAAATATTTGAGTAAAAAATTTGAACTTAAAAGACAAATTACGCCAAATATCAAAATCCCCTACGCTATTATCCTAGCTCCTGCGGTTATAGTCTTTACTTTTTATTTAAGTGAGCCTATCCTAGGAGGCATAAGTTCACACCAAAATTATGTCGCTATCTCCATAGCTGCTATGTTTTTATCATTGATACTGATGCTTGAACACAAAAATATAGCTCCAAAGATTATAGGCTTTTTATCTATGGAAAATGCTCTTTTTTTGCTAGGAATTAGTGCAACAGGCGGTATGCCTATGCTTGTTGAACTTGGTATATTTTTTGATCTTTTGATGGCTATAGTAGTTATCAATCTACTCTTTAAAAAAGAGGAGATGCAAAATGTTTAGTTTTTTGCTAGCTCCTTTTTTGATATTTGCAGCTTCATTTTTTGATATAAAAAGAGTTAAATTTATCATGCCGTTTTTAGCGGTATTAATGTTTTTTCCTATATATTTCTCTTTCGGCAAAGGTGATATAAGTTACTATAACGGGCTTTTTATAGTTGATAATTTGGCAAGATATATTCTGCTGACTTCAGTAGTAGTAGGAGTTAGTATAACATTAGCTCTAATGAGTCTTGATAAGCATGTAAATATCAGCATAAAAGCTTATAAAAATTTTTATAGATTTTTTGCTACTTTTTGGATAGGCTTGAGTATATCTATCCTTTCAAATAGTATGGGGATTTATTGGATAGGTTTGGAGCTTGCTACTTTGAGTACAGTTTATATGATAAAGACAAATGCTACACCTTTTGCTCACAAAGAGGCATGGAACTATATGATAGTCGGAGCCATTGCCATATCTTTGATACTGTTTGGTATCATTTTGATATATGCCGGAGCAAAGCCTGTGATGGGCGAGGATGCCATCAAATTTTCTGTACTTTTGCAAAATGTACATAAGATAAAACAGAGTTATCTTTTTGAGCTTGGATTTGCCTTTGTTGCAGTCGGGATGTTTGTCAAGATGGGCTTTTTTCCTATGAATTTATGGCTGGCAAATATAGAAAGAGCATCCTTTTATCCGGTTGCCGCACTTTTTAGCGGTATTTTAGAGAGTGCTATCATGATAGGCTTTTTTAGGTTTTCTCTCATTGCAAAAGAGGTAAATTACTCTCACTTGATAGGCTTTTCTTTATTGTATTCTTTGCTAACTCTTTTAGTAGTTTCATTTTTACTTTATAGGGTTAAAGACTTCATGAGACTTTTTAGCCTCAGTGGGGTTGAACACATGGCTATCATCTCTATCTTTTGGGTTAGTGGTGCTCATTTTGCCGCACTTTTACACTTTGGGGCTCATGCCTTTTTGAAACCTGCTCTTTTTATATCCACAGGCGTACTTGAAAGCGGCGGCAAATATCATATTGCAGGTTCTCTAAGAGGATACAAAACTATTACGGGTAAGATTTTTGCTTTTATAGTTTCTTTTTTGATGCTTGGCATTATTTCACTTCCTCCAAGCCCTATGTTTTTTAGTGAACTTTACGGCTTTGGAGGTATGATAAAACTTGCAAAAAGCTCTCATCATCTTCTTTTGATGATAGGAGCGATTTTACTACTACTTTTTTTTCTTGCTATAATATTTTATAAATTTATAGAAGTTTACCAATCCATGAAATATGATGGAGTAGAGGTAGAAAAAAAAGTTTACTTTTCAGAAACTATATCACTCGTGGTACTCTCTGTCGCAACTATATCTTTACTTTTGCCTAAAGTTTTTGGATTTTTGGAAGGGATAGGATAAAGATGAGACTTATAGCGAGATTTGGTTTAGATAAGAAAGATAGCATTTTGGTAAAAACTTTTTATATGAAAAAAGATGGTAGCATAATCATAGAAGATGAGGTAGATAATCATAAAAGTATCACAGCCAAATATCCTTGTGCTATATGGTTTGAGAGAAAGATAAGTGATGACTTTGGAGTAAAATTTGAAGGAAGTTTTGACATAAGAACACTTGTTCATCATGAGAGATTTCCAAAAATCCATCCAATGCTTAAGAGTTTTCAAGATAAGAGTATGAAGTTTGATGAGTTTAAACCTTATGAGTATGAAGTTATCAAGGGCGATGGTGTTTTTGAAGTAGCTGTGGGTCCAATTCATGCCGGTATCATAGAACCGGGGCATTTTCAATTTTCTCAAGAGGGTGAAAATATGCTACATCTTGAGGTAAGACATTTTTACAAATATAAAGCCATAGAGAAAATGATAGAAGGAAAAGATCCTCTCAAAGCTTTTAATATAGTAGAAAAAATAAGTGGTAATGAAAGTTTAGCTTACCAAAAAGCATACTTAAAAGTTTTATCAAAAGCCTCTAAAAAAGAGATATCTTCAAATATAAGAAAATATAATGCTCTACTTTTAGAGATAGAGAGACTAATACATCACTTAACAGACTTAGGATATATTCCAAATGATGCAGGTTTTGGTTCAGCTTTGGCATTTTGTTCACAAAAAAGTGAAGAGCTAAGAAGAGTTTTAAAAGCTATAAGCGGTCATAGATTTGGTTTTGGTGCTATCAGGGGTAAGAGTAAAGCAGTCGATAAAGATATGATGATAGACTTTTTAGATACTCTTGAAAAAGATATGATTTGGTTTAAAGAGTGGATTTTGGATATCCCGTCTTTGCTTGATAGGTTTGATACCACAGGAATTTTAAGGACAAAAAATGCTTTGAAATATAGTGTGGTTGGAGTAGTAGCAAGAGCTAGCGGGTTAAAACTTGATGTCAGGCTAAATGAGAAACTTTATATAGATAACGGTTTTGAACTTCAAAGAGAAAGTAGCGGGGATGTAACAGCAAGATTTAAAGTAAGACTTAATGAAGTTTTTAACTCTATTGCTATGATAAGAAATTTTTTAAATTATGAAGAGGAAAATATAGATTTTGATCTATTTGATGATGGAGAGTATTATAGCTTTGTAGAGAGTTCAATAGGTGAGCTTTTTATCTTTTTAAAGATAAAAAATGGAGTTATAGATAGATTTTATGTAAGAGATCCAAGTTTTGTAAATTGGCAAGCACTTCATTTGATGATGAG